>CAYUWE010000195.1:0-2910 GCA_964448255.1 uncultured bacterium
TTACATTAACTTGTAAAATTATAATTACAATCTACTTTATATTGTTGTTGGACTAGGTTGGTTTTTTATGATATCCTTTTTTGCAATTTATTGAAAAAGGAGATTTTGTGTCACATCATAGAGGTAATTGGGGATCAAAACTAGGGTTTATTTTAGCCACATCAGGAGCTGCTATCGGTCTTGGAAATATTCAAAGGTTTCCATATGTTGTCTCACAGTGTGGTGGTTCTGGTTTTGTTTTTGTATATCTTCTTTGTGTTATTTTAATTGGATTGCCTTTGATTTTAGTAGAATTTTCAATTGGTAGGCACACCCAAAGAAATCCAGTATGTGCAATTGAAAAAATTAAGCCTAAAAGTTTGTGGAAAAGTGTCGGTGCTTTAGGAATTTTTACTGCTTTTTTTATTCTTACTTATTACTGCGTTGTTGCCGGATGGACTATTGGATACATTCCTATAATGCTTTTTAAACAAAGTGTTGATCATGCTTCTTTTTCTTCTAACCCTGTTTATGTGATTGGATATATGGCTCTTTTTATGGCTATAGTCATGTCTATTGTTATGCGTGGCGTTAGAAAAGGTATTGAAAAATATAGCAAGATATTTATGCCTGCTTTATTAATTTTATTAATTGTTTTGATGGTAAGATCTCTTTTACTTACTAATAGCTGGGAAGGAATAGTATATTATTTAAAACCTGATTTTTCTCAAATTTCTGCAACAACTATATTATTAGCATTGAGCCAAGCTTTTTTTTCGCTGAGCGTTGGAGAAGCTGTTTTAATTACTTATGGTAGTTATGCTACAAAAAAGGAAAATTTAGTTAGTTCAGCTTCTTATGTAGCAGGATTTGATACTCTTATAGCAATTTGTTCCGGGCTTATTATTTTTCCTGCTTTATTTTCTTTTAAAATTGCACCAGATCAAGGTGTTGGATTAACTTTTATTGTACTTCCAGAGGTGTTTGCTCAAATACCTTTTGGAAATATTTTTGGAGCTCTTTTCTTTTTATTATTAGCATTTGCAGCGATAACAACTGGAATTGCACTTTTAGAAATCCCTGTAATTTATTTAATAGATTCCAAAAAATGGGAAAGACCAAAAGCTGTATGGTTTGTTGGTATTTTAGCATTTATAATAGGTATTCCATCTGCACTATCAAAAGGTGCTGTTTCATTTTTTTCAGATTTCACTATTCCATTTTTTAATGTTAAAGGTTTTTATGACTTTATGGATTATTTATGGGGTAATTTTGCAATGATATTAACAGGAGGGTTATTATCAGTATTTGCTGGGTGGATTTGGGGAATAAAAAATGCAGCTGATGAATTAGCTATTGGATGTGATAAGTTCAATTATTACCAAAGAATTTGGATGTATACTGTTAAGTATTTTGCTCCTATTGGTATTTTTCTAATTTTACTATTTATGATTTTTGATTAAAAAACCTTCATTAATATCAGTTCTTAAGTAGACGGGAATAGAATAGATTTGATATTACAAGAATAGAAGGTGAGTTATGGTTTGGCTATTATTAGTATTGTTGGGAATATTTTCTGGAACTATTGCTGGGCTTTTAGGAATAGGTGGTGGAATACTTGTAGTACCTGGACTTGCTTTTATCTTTCAAATGCTTCATTTGCCACAAGATAATATAATGCATTTTGCTATAGGTACCTCTCTAGCTATAATGATATTTACTGCCTCTTCAGCAGTAATAGCTAGACATAGAAGAGGTGAAGTAGATTGGAAGGTATTTACTCAGGCTTGTGTTGGAATAATAATAGGAACTGTTGTAGGAGCATATTGCGACTCTCTTTTATCCAGTAATTGGCTATATGTTATTTATGGTATTTTCTTACTTTTAATTTGCATAAGAATGTTTATTGGGTTTTCCCCACTTTTTGAAGCAGAGCATCTTCCCAAATGGTATGTTTTTTTTCTAGGTGGGTTGATAATAGGGTTTAAGTCAGGAGTATTAGGAGTAGGTGGTGGAACGCTGAGCGTTCCCTTTTTATGTTTTTGTGGGCTTCCTATTTTCCGAGCTTTTGGAACATCTTCATTATTTTCTTTGTTAATTGCTATTATAGGAAGTATTTCTTTTGCAGCATTTGGATGGGTACATACAAATGTGTCATGGTCTACGGGCTTTATTTATTGGCCGGCCTTTCTTTGTGTTGCTCCTTTTGGTGTTATATTTGCTCCTTTAGGAGCTAAAGCTTCAGGTTATATAGCACAAAAAGTATTACAAAAGATTTTTGCTATTTTGTTATTGATCATAGCTTTAAAAATGTTTTGGATATAAATTTTCTTGCATGGGATAGATGAAACCATTACTTTATATGGATCGCGATTGAAAAAAAAGAGGGTATATTTATGGTAAATAAAGATGATTTTGATTCTGACGCGTATAATATTTCTATTGTTGGTAAAAATGTTTTAGTTACTGATGCAATAAAAAATTATGTGATGGAAAAAATTGCAAAAGTAGAGCGTTTTACCAATCATATTATTGATGTCGCAGTGATGTTAGATATTCAGAAATTAACACATAAAGCATCTATTATCATGAAATTTTTACATTTTAAGATACAAGTGCATGCAGCAACAGAAGATATGTATTCATCCATAGATAAAGCATCAGAAAAATTATTGACTCTAATTCGCAAATATAAAACTAAATTGCAAGATCACCATACAAAAGATTTGTCTTCAGTAGATATGACGGTAAATATCTTACAAAAAGTTGATGAAATAGAAGAAATAAACGATCAAATAGAAGAAGAAAACTTAAGAAAAGCTGAAGAAAAATATAAAATCCATAAAATTGTTGCTAAAGAAAAAATACCTCTAAAGTCTTTGACACAAGAAGAAGCTATAATGAAGATGGAGCTTTCAGGAGATCCTTTTT
>CAYUWE010000196.1:0-2883 GCA_964448255.1 uncultured bacterium
GCTGGCTTTAATTATATAAACACATGTTAATTTTAAAATTTTATTATAAATATTCATCTGGGTTTATATATAAGAACATTGAGATCAATCCATATAGCTATTATAATTGTTACATAAAAATAACGGATAATTATGGTTTTGTTTAAAAGAGCTCTTACTGTTCATAATTTACCGCAAGATCTTCGATTTAATATAGCAAATCAATATTTACAAGATAATGGAAGTTATTATCTTGCTGTAGCTTTTCTTGGAAGAAGTGATGCTATTGAATTTGCTCAAGATATTATTGCATTTGTTTCAGAATGTTTAGGTATACCTAAAGATGAAATAGTAAAAGAGCGAAGAGGGATTTATAAGCCTAAAATTATTCATGTACAAAGGAAAATTGTACAAAGAATACCACATGGAGTTTTGGATATTGATAGAGTCATAACAGTTACACTTGAAGAAGTTATTTATGAAGCTATCGAGGATAGGAAATTGAGTTTGAAGGATAGCTTAAATTTTCGCCTATGCATAATATGCGAAATATTTCAAATGTGTATTTCTCCTAAAAAGCCTTTATCAAGAAAATTACTATTAACAATAACATCTCCATCGCATCAATTTCATAAGCAGCATCAAGAATTAGTACAATACTTTGGCAATAGAGGAAGAGAATTATATGAAAAAGTGGTTGAAGAACATGGAGTGGTGTCAACTGATACTTATCATGAAATTGATGAATGGATGAAAAAACAAAGCAAATTTAATCGTTCCTTAATTGATTTTGTTAGAGAAACAGCATTGCCTTTAGATATACACCTAAAAACTAATCTTTTTACTAGAATTTTTAAATCTCAAAGATTTTTAGAGTTGCCAGAAGAAGATCAAGCAAATAAAATTAGAGAGCTTTTAATTCTATTTGAAGAAAAACTTCTCACATTACTTGAAAATGGATATTCGTTGTATATGCCAGGAGGCAAAAAAATTACCTCTGTTCCTCCTGAGGTCTCTTTATTTAGCAATATATTTAGCCTTATACTAGCGAATAAGGGGATTATTTATATCCCTTGTGAATTAGCAAGATTAGATAAACTAACTTATCTTGATATTAGAAATAATCCGATTTTACTTCCGCTGCCAAAAGAAGTAGATGAACTTTTTGTTTGGTTAAGAGAGATTGGAGCCCTGTTTGCAGATGAGCATGTTCTTGCTTATGTAGATAAGATAATTGCTACAAAACAACTGTTAGATATTAATAGCGCCGATTAGGATGCTTAAAGACAAATCCTTGAGATTTGATCTTATAATTGGATACTCTTTTATTCCCTTTATCATGATGGCATGATATTTCATAATCTGTTGGAGTTTTAGGTATCTTTGTTTGTATCATTTTATGAAAATTTTCTTTTGTTGGATGGTCATCATCAGCTAGGTTATAAACACCTGTTAGATTATGTGCTATGGAATATGTGATGGCTCCTATTATATCTTCTTGATGAATCATATTGGTATAGTAGTTGCCAAGACCTTTTAAGATATATTTTAATAGATATTGCTTTTTATGAATAAGTTCTCTTCCAGGACCGTAGATTTCACCAAGGCGAAAAATTGTAACATCCCAATCAAAATCTTGAAGAGAGAGAATAACATTTTCTGCTTCATATAATATTACATCTTGATCTCTTATTGGATTGGGAGATGATTTTTCATCTACCCAAAATCCATTTTGATGCCCATAGATACTAGCATTACTTGTATATATTATTTTCTTTTTTTCTTTAATATTTGAAGCAGCTTGCCTTATAGATCTTGCAGTTTGTAGGTAAGTATTTTTGTATGTGTAAAGGTCATCTGCTGCAACGGTTAAAATGATTAAATCATTTTCTCTTATTATTAATGAAAGCTCACTTTTGTTTTTATCATTTAGAATAATGGATTTTTGAACGATAGAATTAAGCTGTTTAACTTTGTTTTTTGATCTGGTTGTTGCAGTTATAAGATGTTTTTTTGATAGTTTTATAGCTAAAGCTGTACCAATATAACCACAGCCTATTATGGCAATACGCATTTATAACATCCCTATTTGTTCAAAGCTTTCTCTTAGCGCTTTATTATCTTTTTTGTCAAAGGCTCCGTTATTTTTTAGCCAATTTACATAATCTTTTGGAACTTTAGATAATATTTTTCCTTGATGTTTGCCAAATGGCATATGTGAAATCATTGTTGTTTGATTTATTAGCTCCCATGCTTGTAGAAGGTCTAAATCTCCAATCATATTGCTAAACACTTTATATAATACTATTACATCATCTAATGCTCTATGTGCTGTATTTGCAGGGATATCATAAACTTCTCTTAAATATTGCAAAGAATGCCTTGGAAGGTCATAGCGGTATTTCCTTGCCCACTTTAAAGAATCTAGAAAGCGATATTCAGGCATAGGAATACCAGTTCTTTGAAATTCTCTTTCTAAAAACAATTTATCAAAACTATCGTTATTATGGGCAATTAATATGCAATCACCTTTTGTGAAATCAATAAATCTTTGAGCTACTTTTTCGAATGTTGGTGCATCTTTTACCATTTCATCAGTGATATTATGTATTGCTGTAGATTCTTTAGGTATAGGCATACCTGGATTTATCAATGTCTCGAAGGTTTCACCCATTACTGGATCATATGCTGCTAATTCAATAATTCTATCCGTCTCGGATTTAACTCCTGTTGTTTCAGTATCATAATATATTGGTCTTAAACTCATAGCTCTCCTTTGAAATGTGTTTCAACTAATAAAAAGGAAAATTGTTTTTTATGCAACAAGAGATAAAAATCATTTCTCTTCAATTTTTTCTCTATATAGCAGTTCATTTTCCAAAAACAATACGGGATTATTACTTC
>CAYUWE010000197.1:0-1879 GCA_964448255.1 uncultured bacterium
ACGATGGGACTATATGGTAGATAATTTGGACGATGCCCTGATCACGGTACAGCATCAGATGGAAAATAATTTAGAATAGACCCAGTCGAAAATGAGCGAATCATGATGTCCCATGAGATTGAAGGGGAAAACGGGCAAGGATCGAAAACCATCCTCATCGTAGATGACGACCTCAATATTTTAGAGGTGATGAAAGAAAAATTTTACATTGGGGGTTAGACCTTTCTGGAGGTAAAACTGTTCAATTAGAATTAAAAGATCAGAACAACAGAGTAGTAAAAAATGAAGCTGACCTAAAGCAAGGAGTAAATGAATTATACAATCGCGTAAACAAAATGGGTGTGTCTGAAGTAAACATCAGAACAATAGACAATAACATTGTTTTAGATTTTCCAGGTGCCAACAATCTTTCTGCAGCTGAACTTGTAAAAGCTTCTACAATGTTTTTCCATGTAGTAAATGAAAAATTTACATCAAGTAACACCTCCCTATCAGATAATGTTAATCGCTTTTTACAAGATATATGGAATGAAGCTGTCGTTACTAACAGAAAAGATATCGAAAGTATTCAAGCTATTGCATGTAAACATCTATATGGAGAATCAACAGATATCGTTCAGCCACGCTCAGATGCTGCTAAGACACTATATGAACACGGGTTAAGGCTATTTAACAGTGATGATCAGCAAATGACAGGAGAATTCAATGCTGGAATTTCAAAAATAGCGGTACTTAGAGGTAAAGATTTCTCAGAGTGGCATGGACAAACACATCCTTTGCTAATAGTATTTAATAATTATGCATTAGAAGGTTCAAGCCTAGAAAATATAAGAGCAGCATATGATCCTTCCAAAGGAAATTTCTTAAGTTTCGAAGTAAGCTCATCTATTTCTTCTTCTGATGGTAAAAAAATAAAACCAAGAGAAGAATTATATTCTTGGACATCTCGCTTTTCCAAAGAAAAATTAGTTGGCACTCCTAATGAGATTTTTACTAAAGGAAGAGGCTGGAGAATGGCTGTTCTTCTAAATGATTCTGTCATTAATGCACCCCATTTGGAATCAGCACTTAGGGATAGTGCTATGATCACTGGTAACTTTTCACAAAGAGAAGTTAATCAATTAGCCGCAGATTTAAAAGCAGGGTCATTGAGCTTCACACCAAAAATATTATCAGAAAAAAATGTTAGCCCTGAACTAGGAAAACAAGAAAGAACGAAAGGAATTATAGCTACTATCGCAGCACTTATGTCAGTTATAGTAGCAATGGTATTATATTACCGTTTTTCAGGGATTATAGCAGCTATAGCAGTACTATTTAACTTAATATTTATGTGGGCAACACTACAAAATCTCCAAGCTACATTATCTTTAGCTGGAATAGCTGGAATTATCCTTACTGTAGGTATGGCTGTTGATGCAAATGTATTAGTATTTGAAAGGATAAAAGAAGAATTTTCAATTTCAGGAAAATTACATTCAGCGCTTCAAACTGGATATCGTCGTGCATTTAATGCAATTTTAGATTCCAATATAACAACAGTTATTGCTGCATTGATACTTTTAAACTTTGATGCTGGTCCAATAAAAGGATTTGCCGTAACACTAATTATAGGTATAGTTTCCTCAATGTTTTCAGCATTGTTTATGACAAGATGGTTCTTTATGAAATGGGCAGAAAATCCAAAACATAAAGAATTAAAGATGTCTAATTTCATAAAAACAACGAACTTTAATTTCTTAAAAAAAGCAAAATTTGCATTTATTATATCTGCCTTAATATTAATCTCAGGGACAATTGCTTTAATGCAACAAAAACATTCTATTTTTGGAATGGACTTTACTGGTGGGTATTCAATAAACCTTACGCTTAATGAATC
>CAYUWE010000197.1:1889-2857 GCA_964448255.1 uncultured bacterium
ACTAAAGATTACAGAAATATTGTCGAACAAGCACTAGAAGCTAAAGGATTATCAAAACATGATTTTCAGGTGCGTGAATTAAACCCAACAAATAACCTAAGGTTATTATTGAGCACACAACTGGAACTCCCTGGCAAACCATTTTACAAGATGCCCCTGCAAAATGAAGATGCAAGTGTTACTTATTCATATCAAAATAATCCTAGAATTGCTTGGATAGTTAATGCACTAAAAGAACATAACGTTACATTGCATAAAAATAGTTTATCTCAGCTAGACACTACTTGGACATCAATGAGTGGACAAATGTCCGATACTATGCGTAATAACGCTACGATTGGCCTATTATTAGCAATGATAGCTATACTTATCTATATAACATTGCGCTTTGAATTTAAATTTGCAATAAGCGCTATAATTTGCTTACTTCATGACGTATTAATCTCCATAGCCGCAATAGCATTACTTCACTATCTAAAAGTACCTATACAAATAGATTTACACACCATTGCCGCTATAATGACTATCATTGGTTATTCATTGAACGACACGATAATAATATTTGATCGTGTCAGAGAAGAAATCAAATTAATGCGAAGGCATAAATTCTCAGATGTAGTAAACCGCGCTCTTAATATTACGTTGAGTAGAACAACAATAACTTCAGCTACTACTTTACTTGTATTAGTATCGTTACTTATTTTTGGAGGTCCTACAATTTTTGGCTTTGCATTAGTAATGACAATTGGTGTAGTTTTTGGAACACTATCTTCACTGTTCATAGCTTCACCACTAATGATGCTTTTCCATAGAAGGGAATTGTATAAACACGGTGAAATATTAGCTAATGAAGATATTTGAAATATTAAGTTATTATAAAAAAAAATAATTTTTAAAAGATAATTAAAAACCAAAATTGCTATTTGGTATGAAATAATAAACAGAACAATCAAGTTTATTAAAAAACT
>CAYUWE010000198.1:0-2834 GCA_964448255.1 uncultured bacterium
GGCGAAAAATACATTACAGCAGATATTGCTAGATTTGGAAATGATAGCACTGTAATTGCTCTATGGGATGGCTGGAGACTAGATAAGATCATTAAACTAGATAAATATGATACTGTTCAGACTTCTCGAGAGATACGTAAACTAGCTACAGAGAACTACATTCCTATGAGTAGAGTTATTGCTGATGCTGATGGAATTGGAGGCGGAGTAGTTGATCAACTGAGATGTAAGAGTTTTGTAAATAATTCAACTCCAGTTAAAGTAGAAGGGTCTAAGCAGAACTTTTCTAACCTTAAAAGTCAATGCTACTTCCACTTAGCTGAAAAGTTTAAAAATAAAGAAATTTACTTGTTAAATCACCCTTATAAGGAGCAACTTAACGAAGAGCTTGCTTTAATCAGAAGGAAAGACATGGATAAGGATGTTAAGTGGGCAGTAGAAGGAAAAGAGACTATTAAGACTATGCTAGGACGTTCTCCTGATATTGCTGATACAATTATGATGAGATCATATTTTGATTTAGTAGGTTCCAAATCATGGATAGATTCGTTATATTAGCAAAACGCTTAGACGTTCTAATATTTATATTGAGTTTTTAAAAGGTAGGATTAAGCGGTTCTACCTTTTTTATTATATTAGAGTAACTCAATTTATATAAATATGGAACTTAGAATATGTAAGAAGTGTAATACTTCAAAAGAATTACTTCTATTTGTAAAAGACAAAGGGTCTAAAAATGGTTATAGAAACGAGTGTAAAGTTTGCTATAACGAGAGAATGAACAAGTATAGGAGAGGTAATAAAGAATGGAGAGAGAAAGCTAGCCGGTATCAAAGAAAGCGAAGAAAAGAAAACCCAGAAATCCAATTAAAATACAGAGGTAGATACAAAGATAGATTAACAAAATGGGCTAAAACATATAACAGTGATCCATTAGTTAAATTAAAAAACACTCTTAGATCAAGACTCAATGGAGCTATAAAACGAAAAGGTTTTTCTAAGAACACAAAAACCGCTGACACAATAGGGTGCTCTTGGGAAGAATTGAAAAAGCATTTAGAAAGTCAATTTTTAGAAGGCATGTCTTGGGACAATAGAGATGAATGGCATATTGACCACATTAAACCACTAGCGTTAGCTAAAACCGAGGAAGAAGTTTATGAATTAAACCATTATTCTAATTTACAACCATTATGGGTTATAGATAATCTAAAGAAAGGCGCTAAGTATTAGTGAAATTATTCTTATTGAAAATCAGACAGTTATAAATTAGCTGTCTTTTTTTGTTAAAAAGCTTTTATTTGTTAACATAAAGCTCTTATATTTGTATCAACAACAAAAAACGAATATTATGGATTTAGAAGCAATCAAAAAAGAATTATTAGCTATAGACAAAGTGAAGAGCACAAGAACTTTACAAGGTTGTAAGCAATACGTAGGTAGATTTATTAACAAGTATACTGAAACTTACGGAATACCTCACAAATTTGATTGTAGCGATGAAGCAATGGTTTACTACTACGCTTTAGATGTTTATAGAGGTTTAAATGCTTAATAAATAACTGCCTCTTCGGAGGCTTTAAATAATAACTTATAAAACAAGAAACTATGGAAATGACAAGCAAAGAAATTAAGGAAGTTTATGATGCTATACTTAATGGTGAAACAGTTCAATGTAAGCAAATAGGTTCTGGGAAATTTTTGGATATAGATTTTAGCAACCCGGAAGATGGCGCTCAAAATATGTTAGAATCTGTTTTCGAAAGAGATTGTGAGTGGATAGTAAAACCCGAACCAACGAAGATTGAGCTTTATGGTTATCTTGAAGTAGATGGTTTCGCTCATTCTGACACGAAAACTGAGTTAGATACCCACAAACTAACCTACCTATTAGATGAAAACAACGAGCCTATTTGTGAATCTGTAAAACTTGAAAAATTGTAGTTATGTATAGAATTTGGAATTATTTATTCGGTTGGGATTATGTATTATGGAGAAATTCAGCCGATTCAGGTTTAGCAAGAGTTAGAAAGTCTGGAGATAATAAAGTTTGGTATTGGAGATATAAAATAACTAATGTTTTTGACGAAGTTAAATCTCCTGAACAAGTTATTTGGTTGACTTGCCACCCTTGTAAATACTTCGCCCTTACTGGAGAAGAGTTAGAAATTAAAAAGGATTAGGTTATGAATGATAATATATAATTTGGGATATACTTTTTAGCCGCTGTTGTAGCTTATGAAATAGTAGTAGATTTCGATTACACAGCTTACTTTGTAGGGGTAACGCTTTATGAGTTATGTACTAACACTTTTACCCAGGAAAAAAACGGAATAATTAACATTAAATCATAGGAAAGATGACACCAAAAGAAAAAGCCGAAGAGTCGGTAAAGAAGTACTCCATTATTTTATATGATGAAGACTTGCCGAGAGTTGATATTTTCAGAGCAGAAATTAATGAACTAAAGAGAATTTCTTTAATTGCAGTTGATGAGGTTATTAATTCATTAAAGATTACTACTGGGTATTTAGATTTAAGACTTAATGAGAGGCAAGAGGTTCAAATGGATTTTGATTATTGGGAAAATGTAAAACAAGAAATAGAAAAACTATGAGCATAGAAAAACACACGAACAATCTGCAAATCAAACAGAAGTCGAAAGATAAATTTGCAGTTCAAGAATGGGTTGAAATAGAAGGTCAAGATTGGGGTGGGTATGATGATTACGGAGAATGGCGTGAGGTATTCGAAGGAACACTTCAAGAATGTAAAGATTATAATGAGTTAAGAAAAAACGGTCAAATAGAATGGGAATAGAAAAACACTTTTGC
>CAYUWE010000199.1:0-2829 GCA_964448255.1 uncultured bacterium
AAAATCTGAAACAGCATTTAGATTATGAGCAGCTTTTGCTAAATGTTTATCTATTAAAGGATTCCAAACATTATAATCGATACCATTGAGTATTCCTGTAATCTTTTTTTTATGTCTTTTTAGAATTTTTTCAAGGCCGCACCCTTGTTTTTTTGTTAAAATTTCTTTTGCATAACTAGGGGAAACAGTAGTTATCTCATCTGCGAAAACTATACCTCCCTTTAGCATATTTATTAGCTTGTTATGCATATGAGCTTTTAATGAAGGTAGGTTTTTTAGACTAAACCCAAACTTTTTCATATCTATTGTTCTACATTTACCTTGGTGCTGAAGGTTATGTATAGTTAGAACAATTTTTTTTATTTTAAGGCCCTTTTTTCTAAAAATATCTTTGTATAATGTTGAAATAAAAGCAGCATGCCAGTCGTGAAGGTGTAATACATCTATTTCCTGTTTTTGTTTAAGTAAGAACACTGAGCAGGCATAGGAAAAGTAGGCGAAACGAATAACATCATCATTGTAGCAATAGATACGTTTTCTAGAGAAAAAATCATTAGATTCTGGCTCTATTAAAAATAATTTTAAATTGTTTTCTTCTATAAGCCACACTTTATTTTTCATTTTTGTTTTACCTATAGAAAAACAAAGGTTGTCATCAATAATTTTAGCTTTTTTTAAGAATTTTGAGGGGATAGATTTATATTTAGGTATTATAACGCTAATGTCAAAATCATTTTTAGCAAGTGCATTTGATAGTCCTTGTACAACATCACTCAACCCTCCAACCTTTGCAAAAGGTCCTAATTCTGAAGATACCAGATATATCCGCATTTATATAATTTCCCCCTACTTAAGAAAAAAAGCAGAATACAAGATTTTATACAATGTGTTTCTTGGGATTTCTTGCAATAAATTCAATAACTTATATAACATTATGCCAGTTTGTCTTGGGGTGTCGCCAAGTGGTAAGGCAGTAGGTTTTGGTCCTACCATTCGGAGGTTCGAATCCTTCCACCCCAGTTAAAAAAAAGATTTTTTATAGAAAAATGTCATGCCAATATAAAATTTTTTCTGGCTCTTCACATATAGAGCTAGCAAAAAATGTTGCAAAAAATTTGAATGTGCCTTTGGGGAAAATTGATATTAAATCTTTCCCTGACAATGAAATATGTGTGCAGGTATTAGAAAATGTACGCAACAGAGATGTTTTTGTTGTTCAAACAATTGCAAATAGGCCAAATCATTTTTTTATGGAGTTATTAATCATTGTAGATGCCTTAAAAAGGGCATCTG
Source organism: uncultured bacterium (assembly GCA_964448255.1). Lineage (GTDB taxonomy): Bacteria > Chlamydiota > Chlamydiia > Chlamydiales > SM23-39 > CAYUWE01. Next base: position 1,294 of record CAYUWE010000199.1, read on the forward strand.
CGAAAAGTATTACTGCAATTATACCTTATTTTGGGTATGCTAGGCAGGATAGAAAAGATAAGGTTAGAGTACCTATAACTGCAAAATTGATTGCAGATCTTTTGGAAAAAGCTGGGGTAACCCATCTTATGACAATGGATCTACATGCTGATCAAATACAAGGTTTTTTTAATATACCTGTAGATAATCTGACAGCAAGGGTAGTTTTTATTGAAAAATTAAGAGATAAGGGTCTTTCCAAAGATTTTGTTATAGTAGCACCTGATATTGGCAGTAGTAAATTGGCTAATAGATTTGCTAAAGATTTGCAAGTTGACTTAGCAGTAATAGATAAAAGAAGAATTACCCCAGAAAAAGTTGAAGATATAGCCTTGATAGGAGAAGTCGAAGGAAAAGACGTTGTTATTGTTGATGACATCTGTTCAACAGGGGAAACCTTAAGACAGGCTTCAAAATTGTGCAAAAAAGGCGGGGCAAGAAAAGTATTTGCATTAGTTACACATGGACCTTTTGCAGACTTTAATCTCTCAGATTGTGCAATTGATAAACTATATTTTACTGACACTATTCCACCTAAAGAGGGTATAGAATATGTGTCAGTAGCTCCTATCTTTGCTAAAGCGATTGATTTGTCTTATACATCTCAATCTCTTTCTTCTCTTTTTTGCGAAAAAGAACAATAAATCTTTTTAGTACAAAGAAAGCTTTTAAGCTTATACAATTGAACATAAAAAAAATGCTGGAGAAAGCATGGAACTGAAAGTATTTAAACGTCCCGATACAAAAAGCGGAACGACGAAGAAACTTCGAGCAGAAGGAAAAATTCCAGCGGTGATTTATCACTCTGGGAAGTTTAATGAAAATATATATTTTAATTTAGAAGATTTCGAAACGATCTTAAGAAAAATTGAAAAAGGAAAATTATCTACTACCATTCTTACGTTACTAGATAATAAGAAAAAATATAAAACTATAATTAAGGATATTCATTATCATTTAACCACCTATAACATTATCCATATCGATTTTGAAGTATTGCAGGATAGCAATCCTGTAAGTATAAATGTTCCTATTACATGTGTTGGCATTGCTGACTGTGTTGGAATAAAATTAGGGGGGGAACTCTAAGGCAAGTTATTAGAACGATGAAGGTAAAATGCTTACCTAAAGATATACCTCAAGAATTTATTGTAGACATAACTAATTTAGATTTAGGATCGTCTATTAGGTTAAAGGATATAAATATTCCAAAAGAAATTAGGCCATTAGCTCAAATGGAAGAGGTGGCTATAGTAGTAGGTAAACGATAGTGATAGAAAAAGAAGAAAATTATCTAATAGTAGGTTTGGGCAATCCTGGCAAGGCATATGAAAAAACTTTGCATAATTTTGGGTTTATAATAGTTGAATCTTTTGCAAAAAAAAATAGCCTTATTTTTTCATTTAATAAAAAAATGCAAGGCAAGTTAGCTCAAGGGGTAATTTTTTCTAAAAAAGTATATCTACTCATGCCAGAAACTTATATGAATGAAAGTGG
>CAYUWE010000200.1:0-2796 GCA_964448255.1 uncultured bacterium
GAACTCCATTTTTGTTTTCATCATATTTTTCAAAATTTTCTTTTGAGAAATTAATCTGGAATTTAATAGGCGATTTTATAATTATTCTGCGTTTTTAATTTTAAAGTAAGGAAAAGTTATGGCTGCAATATGCAAATGTACTATTTCTACAAATTATGTATTTCCAAATGGGCAAAAGGAAATAACAAAAAGTATATTTTCAAAAGAAAAAATTGATGAAGAATTAAATTCTATAATTCAAGGTAGCGTATTTTCAAAAGAAAAAATTGATGATCTGTCAAATCCTCAATGTTTTTCTATAGTTCGAATAAGGTATCTTTTTAGAGAAAAGTCAGCTGTTATGATTGTAGATTTATGTGGAGGAATAGAAGCAACAATTGAATTTTCACGCTGTAATGCAATATTTTCGGAAATAAAAGATAAAATAAGAGCTGTATATAATAGAGCCTTTTCAATAGATCATAGTGGAAATGATGTATTATAAAACGAAAGAGAATGATGTCTAGAAAAGTGAAATTGTTTTAGGAAATCTTATGGCTTCATTTGTTCAACTATATAGGGAAGGTGGTTATGTAGAGACAATACATCAAGGACAAAATCTTTCAAAAGAGGATATTGGAAGTAGCTTTGATGCTTTTGAGGCTGAAATACCAGAAGATACAATTACTTTAATAGGTGTTGTTTTTCAAAAGAAATCTAAAGGATTTTTTTTTAATAGAATAGAGAAGACAAGTATAGATGTATGTTTTGGTAATAGAAGAGATGTTTTTTGTATTTATAGATACTCTGATGAGATCTTTTTATTACTTTTGGAGAAAATACAAAACTTTATTGAAAGTATTTCTCAAAATGAAAGAGTTAAAAAAAATAGATTATGTTGCTTAGCTTGCTCTCGAAGTGTTTCAAAGGAGTATATTGATAAGAAACTAACAAAGTTTTTTAAACGCGAATTAAAAACGGACATATTTAAAATTGAAGTAAGGCTTTCAGCTAAGGAATTTAAGATCATTGTTAATGATGATGAATATAAAACCCTTACATTGTCATTTGGAAGTAGTTTTGAAGAGGTTTTAAAACATATATCAACTAAAGTTCATGAATATGCAAAAGAGATATTTAAAAAAGAAAGTAGCTAAGTAACAGGGTCAAGAGAAGAGCTATGGCAATATATGTTAGAAGAAATATACATGGTAATGTAGTAGAAACATATAGTAGTGAAGAGACGCAATCTAAAGAAGATATTGAAGAGAGATTTAGTTATTGTGAAGATAAAATAATTACTTCAGTAACTTCAATTTTTCAAAAGAAAATAAAAAATTATCCTTTTGCTAAGTGTAATAAGATTGAAATAACAACAGTTTATGAAGGTGGATGTGATGCTTTTTCAATTTATGATTATACTGATGATGTGATGTTATTTCTTTGGCAAAAAGCAAAAAAACTTATCGAGAAAATTCCTCGAGGTGAAATTGAAGATAGAGTATGTCTGTGTTGGTTTCGTTTATGTAGACCATCATTTTTATCTATTAGTAGGAGACTTGGTAGATTTATACATAATACACCTAAAGCGAATATATATAAAATAGAAACAACATTTTCAAATGAAAAAGTTACTTTAACTGTTAATAACGACAGGAAGATTTCAATTGCATTTGTCGATAATTACCAGTCTATTATATGGAGTTTAACTTATAGAGTTTATCAATATATAAAAGATATATTTCTTATTAGAGAAGTCTGAAGGTGCTAAATAAGGCTTCTAATCTAGAATTTTATTAAAATACATGTCATTATCTTCGCACTTAAAAAAGGAAATGGTTATGGCATCATGTGTTACTTCTAATAAAAGAGGGGCTCTAAGAGGAATTAAAGAGAGCGATGGATTATCTCCTAGCAATGTAAAAGAAATATTTACCACTTTCGAAGATCAGTTAAAACAGAAAGTAATTGATAGCGTAAAATTCACTTTACTAAAGGAAGTAGATAAACCTGGGTTTCAACAATGGGATGGTATTTCCCTTAAAGTAGTTTTTGATGAAGAAAGTCATGCTTTTTCTGTTTATAAATATGCAAACGAGACATTTCTTTTACTTTTTGCAAAGGCTCAATCTATTATCAAAAAAATTCCTCGTGTTGAAGTTGTAGAAGAAGGTTTTTGTTGTAAGCCAAGTGTACGTATAGTTACAAAAAGAGATGTTGATGAAAAGTTCGATGATCTTTTTAAAAGCATTGTAATAAAGAGTGTACATACTTTTACGGTATTATTTACAACTACACGGTGTGAAGTAACTTTAGATAAATGGTGTAGAGGAATTATACCTTATGGCAATAGTTCTGATGAGATTTTTAAATATATAACTTTCAAAGTATATAATTATATAAATGAAATTTTTCAATAAATTTTAAAAAGGAAAAATTTATGGCTACATATGTTAGATGTGAAAAACAAGATCATGTTGCTCATGATTGGCCTGCTATAGAGAACATAACACTTGATAATGTAAAAAGGAAAATCAACGGCATTGAAACAGAATTATCTGATAAAATGATTCATGAAGTCACAGTTGTTTTTCAAAAGAGTGTTTATGTACAAGGTTTAAGGATAAAGTCTAGAATTTCTATTGAACAGTGTTATGGTGATAAGAGTCTTACTTTTTCAATTCATGAGCATTCTGAAGAGATGTTTTTATTCCTTTTAGAAAAAGTTCGAGAAATTATCAGAAAAATTCCTCTTATAGAAGTTATAGAAACGAATTATTTTTGTACTCAATTTCGTATTCATCAAGTAACAGAGCA
>CAYUWE010000201.1:0-2794 GCA_964448255.1 uncultured bacterium
TAAAAAAAAATATTTAGCTATAACTTATGGTATAGTCCAAGATCAAATTATCTCCCAACCTATAGGAAGACATCCAATAAAAAGAAAAGAAATGACAGTTTTACAAAATGCTAAAGAAGCAATAACAAAAATTTCTATTCTTTCTAATAATGAAAAATATAGCTTTGTCCTTTTAGAACCTACAACAGGGAGGACTCATCAGTTACGTGTACATTTAAAATATATTAACAAACCAATTATCGGTGATAATGTATATGGGATTGAAAAAATTAATCATTCCTTAAAAAATGTATCAAGACAACTTCTTCATGCTTATCAACTTACTATTTTACACCCTACTAAAGAAAATTTAGAATTAACATTTACCGCTCCTCTCCCTGAGGATATGAAAAACTTTCTTTTAGATATGAAAATTTCCAACTCTTTTCTAGATAAATATATCTCTTTAATGTAAAGTAGGCCTGAGCTTAACGACTAATGTAGCTTATCTATTGAACTTAACAAGAGGAACGAACTATGAAAGAATTTGTTGAATACATCGTGAAAAATCTCGTTGATCATCCTGAGAAAGTACGAATCAACGAAATAGGAGGGACTCATACCCTAATAATAGAGTTAGCGGTAGAAAAATCTGATATAGGGAAGATTATTGGGAAAAAAGGTAAAACAATAAATGCTATACGTACATTATTAATGTCAGTAGCAAGCAGAAACGGCATTCGTGTTAACCTTGAAATTATTGAAGAAGGAAAGCAATAATTTATTTTCCAAAATTATAAGGAGTAAAAATCCTTATTTTTACTCCTTTTTCATTTCATTACAATAATCCTTTTAGTTCCGCATGATAAAGAGCATAGATTAAAAAAGAATCTCTAATAGGAATTTTCCATTTTTTAGAATTCAGATCGAACTCAATTTTACCATTTTTACAAGCCTTTTTTATTTCTTCTTTTGTAAAAGAAACATTACTTAAAATAGCTTCAGAATAATCTTTATTAGGTTTACCCCTTACACATACCTTACCAGCAAAAATAGGAACAATAGAACTAACATAACTAGAATCAGATGTCATCTCCCCTAATAATACACAACTATCTATTTGCAAGCCTGTTTCCTCTTGTAATTCTCTTATCGCAGTTTGTTCTATAGATTCTTCAAAATCCCTTCTTCCTCTAGGCAGCTCTAATTCCCAACTTCTTGTTGCATGGCGATATATTAAATTTAATACAATTTTCCCATCAGGCATTATCGGTAAAACAGCAACAGATGCAGGCCCTTTCATCGAAGACCAACAAACTATCCTATCATACGTCCCAAACTCCTTTGATGGGAAAATAACAGCATCTCTTAGCCATATCCAATATTTATCTTTAGATACTATACCAATAGTGCTGCTTTCTTTAGCATCTTTAGGGGAAAATCCCTGACTGATTAACCTTTTTATCTGTGCATTTTCAATTTCTCTTATTTTTTTCTTATCAACAATAATCTCTATTTCGTTCTTCTTACAATCGCCACATAATGATAAAAGGTCATGTTCTTCTAAAAAGTTTAAATATTCTTGAATAGATTGCTCTCTTGCGTCTATCTTGTTTTGAGGTGAAAGATATGAATCAGGGAAAAAGGAAAAAATACTTAGAATGATAACTTTTATTAACTTAAACTGCATAAAAATCTCTTCTGATATTTTTTATAACGTTGAAACATAATCGCTCTGCATTTAGTTTTTGTAAAGATTTTGAATTAATTTTTATTTTTTTTGAATAGGTAGCTTATGAAAAAATTGATTGTTTTATTTCTAATTTCTATCTCATATATATTTGCAAGCCCACATTTTGTGATAATTATACCCGCATATAATGCATCTTCATTTTATGAAAAAACTATAGAGTCAATTAATAAACAAACATATAAAAACTATCATACAATATACATCGATGATGGATCAGAAGATAATCTATCCCAAAAAGTTGAAAAATATCTTAAAGATAATAAGTTAGAAAAAAACATCTCTTTAAAAAAATATAATAATAGAAAAGGGTCTATAGAGAGGCTTTTTGAAGTGCTATATCGCCTAAATGATGATGATATAATACTATTTATGGAGGGTAATTGCTATTTTCCTCATGAAAATACTTTAGAAAAAATTGCTCTTTCTTTTGAAAAAAAAGGCTCATGGGTTGTATATGGACAATATAAAAATGTTGTTAACAACAAACTTAGCAAATGTAAAAAAGCTTATCCAAAAAATCTATTTTCTACTTCTATGAGAGGGAAATATTGGCATCCTTCTAAAATAAAATGCTTCTATAGCGCATTATTAAAAAAAGTTAAGTTAACTGATATTTTCTTTAAAAATAAATTATATGATGAAACATTCGATTCTGCATTTATGTTCCCAATTATTGAAATGGCAAAAGATCATATAGACTTTATAGATGACGTTTTATGCTATTTTGAAGAAGATTTAATAGATTATTCTAGACCCTGTCAAATAAATCCAATAAAAGCTAATAGAAAAATACTATTAACACAGCCTTATAAGCCAATAGAAAAGCTTTTTATCGATGAAAAAAAGGATAAAGCCGATCTATTAATTTTTTCATATAATAGACCTTTGCAATTATATTCCTTATTAGAATCTACTGAAAAATATATTTCTAATTTAAACTGCATTCACGTTTTATATCGAGCTAGCGATGAAAAATATGCTTCCTATTATGATGATGTAAAAAAGAAATTTTCGAATTTATATAATTTTGAAATATCGATTTTATAACCTTCTTTATATTTT
>CAYUWE010000202.1:0-2780 GCA_964448255.1 uncultured bacterium
TGCTGGTGAAAAGTTTGCAAGAGATTTAAGATACAATGATTATTCTTTACAAGCTTTAACAAAAGCAATATATATCATTTCTCTTACACAATATGCAGCTATTTTATTTTTGCTATATTCTTTGTTTAAATAAGAAAATTTACTTATTAAATAATCTGAAAAATCTTTATTGATAATTTTTGCTGTTCCTAATTTAAAACTTGTATGTCTATTGCCAAAATAACAATTAACTATATTGCCAACACTTATATTATTATGATTTTTTAAATATGAATTATAAACAATTTTATATTCTTTATTTTCTCTTGCAAACGCTTTTAAATAATCTAAGGTGTTCCAAGCTCTATTACCATTGTTTAATCCTATAATTACGTTTAAATGTTCTTTTGCAATATTAGTATCAACCCAATCTATTATATAAGCTGGTATTGTTTTTTGCTTTAACAATTTAGCTGATTGTATTCTGTGATGCCCTTCAATTACATCACCATTTTTAGATATTACAATTGGCATTAACCAATCATTTTCTTTTAATTTGTTTTTAAAATTCTCTGCGTGATGATTGTTTAAATCTCTATTCACTTTTGCTAATTTTAATTTTTCAATTAAATAGTAAGGCTGAAAATCACCTCTTTTTAACTCTTGTTTTGTTTTCATTGTTATTTATTTTAATTATTAAACACTTATAAATTCATTTGCACCTATTGTAACTATACCACTTGAATAGCTTTGTGCATCACCATTCCAGCTTTTATATTGTTCATTTAGGTAGTAATAACGCTTACTTGCTTTATTTAAAATCTGTTCGCCAAACTTATACACTTGCACGTTGTATGGACTGCTTTTTTCTATTGCAATAATATAATAATTAGCTTTTGGTAAGCCTGTTAAATACATTGCAGCTTGTAAAGAATAATCATTGTATCTTAAATCTCTTGCAAACTTTTCACCAGCATCAGCTACAATTTTAATATCTGCTATAAAATCATCACCAATCATATCACAATATCCGTGATATTTCATATCGTTGTAAGTCCATTCAATATGCTTTTCAGCCTCATTGGTTTTCATTAATAACTCTTTTAGCATATTACTTTTTTTAGCATTTTTAAATGTTTTAAGAGCAGTATTATATTCTTTTAATGTAACTATTGTCTTGTTTTCATTAAGTGCCTTAAATTCATTCCAAACATTGCCACGCCTTGTGCCATCAAATATTGCATAAGTTTCACTAAATGTTTCAGGTTCTAAAATTAATTTGTGTAGTAGTGATCCAAACAACATTGCTGGTGTTGGTTCAAATTCATCCTTCCAGTAACTTAATAAATGGTTAGGACTTTTACTAAATTGACTTAATGCTGAATAGCTTAATCTATCTTTTTTCATTTGTTCTTATTTTTAATAATTGTTTTAAATCTTCTATGTCTAACTTGCTATAAACCTTGTTTAAATTAGTTCTATAATTTATTGGTTCTCTGTTAAATATTCCAGTTTCAATATAACCAATGCATCTAAATGCTGAAGCATCTAACAATGATAATTGATTAACTAATTGTTCTTTGTCCATTTGCTGTTTTTTGTTGATAAGAATATTGCTAATAAACCTATCATAGTTAATATATAAATTGTTATCATTGATTGTTAATTGCATTAGCCACTTCATCTGCACTTGCCACGCTTTCATCTACACCTATTCCAAAGTTACCTAAGCAACGTCCCCAAGCTGATGTTTCACAGTTCTCAATAAATGAAGTCTTATTAATAAAGCTACTGCCTTGCTTTTCGTGTGCATAGCCACTAGCAACCTCATCGCCTTCATTGTTTTTAATACTTGCTCTAATTATAACACCATTCTCGTTAATATGTGTTATTTCACTTGTCAAAGAATAGCCTGTAAATTTTTCTCTAAAATATTTAAGTCTTTCTGAAACTGTGACGTAATTTTTGCCCTTAATGTTTACTGTTTTTAATTTACTCATTGTTAATTGTTTTTGTGAATTTAATTATTAATTGTTTGATCTTATTTGCTCTTTTGATTTCATCATAAGCATTTACAAGCTTTAACTTTCTTATAATATCATCAACCTCAGAACCACATTTATTAAGCTGTTTAAGGTATTCTATATTGTTTATAAACTTGTCTTTTTGATTTGCTTTGCAATTGCTTTTAAGCCAGTTTAATTCATAGACTACTGTCCTTAAATTATTATATAGCTTATTTATATAATCGTATTGCATCCAGCTATCTACTATTTCTTTTTGCCTTTGGTAGTAATTATAAGCCTCTTGATCCATCATATCGATTGCTTTATTGTTTTTAATACTTTTAAAAGCCTTTCTAATTCATCTCTTAATAAGTGGTGATGTACACCATCCAATTCAAATTCAATCACAGTTTTGCTGTCAGGTGAATTTTTATACACTTTAACATCTGTATTAAAATCGTTGTCCGTTAACTTGAATGTCACTTTACTTTGTTTTATTGTTGCTTCCATTTTTCTTCTTTTGTTTGTTATTAAATTGTTCCATTAATTCAACCAGTGTGGCTGAATAATTTAAGCCAAGTCTTTCATTATGTTCTTTAAATTCAAGCATAATATCTTCCTTGCCTTTTTGTACATAAAATGTTCTTACCATAATTGTATTTTTTGTGTAAATATAAATATAATTACATAACAAACTACAAAAAGTGTAAAAAAAATAATTAACAATCAAATGTTAATATTAAAATAAATGGGTTATTCTTGCTATTTGACCAGCAGTTTTTGAGAATAAAAAGC
>CAYUWE010000203.1:0-2769 GCA_964448255.1 uncultured bacterium
CAATACCGCCATCAAGGCGGAGCTTTGAGCAAAATATTAAATGAGATTAGAGAACTAGCTCCAAAGTTTCCTAAAATCAAAAGAAAAGCATCTGAAGCTGATCATCTTTTATTTATTGGATTAGCTGATTTACATTTAGGAAAGTTATCAAGTGCTTTTGAAACTGGAGATCCTTATAATCATCATATCGCTTATAATAGAGCGAAAGAAGGAATTTTAGGTTTATTAGATAAATCATCTGGGTTTAATATTGATAAGATAGTTTTTAATATAGGGAACGATGTCCTTCATGTTGATACCCCTAAAAATACCACTACGTCCGGAACTCAACAAGATGCCTCATTAATGTGGTATGACGCTTTTAGATTAGCTTTTAAATTAATGGTTGAACTAATTGAGATTTGTTCTAGTGTTGCTGATGTTCATATTATTTATGATCCATCGAATCATGATTACATGTCAGGTTTTATGTTAGCACAAGGTATCGAAGCTTGGTTTAGAAAATCTAAGAATGTGACATTTGATGTTTCAATTGCTCATAGGAAATATTACAAGTACGGTAAGAACTTAATAGGAACAACTCACGGAGACGGAGCTAAATCAGATAAACTACCTCAACTGATGAGTATAGAAGCTAAAGAATATTGGGCTGATTGTGATCACTATTATATCTACACAAAGCATCTTCATCACAAAGTTTCTAAAGACTATATGAATGTAAACGTTGAGACTTTAAGAAGCCCATCTGGTACAGATTCTTGGCATCATAGAAATGGGTTTCAACATGCTCCTAAAGCGGTAGAAGGATTTATTCATCATAGATTATTCGGTAGAATAGCTAGTTTAACTCACTTATTTTAATGGCTCATTATCACTACACAATTAAAGAGAACCCAATATCTTTAAATGATTGGTACTCTGGAAAACATTGGACAGTTAGAAAAAAGCAAAAAGATAAATGGTATAATATCTTTAAAGAAGCTTTAGACAATAATGTTCCAAGTATTAAAAAAGAATACAGGATAAAAATGCATGTTAACTCAAGACATGATCCATCGAACGTTATAACTATGATTAAGATATTTGAAGATACACTAAAGAAACTTGGTTACATTATAGATGATTCTCCTAAATATTGTAAAGGAATTACTATAGAACCTCATCCAGATCTAGAAAAACCATCATTTAATCTAGTTTTAGAGAGTCTATAGTTAATTTTTTTCTCATTCAAAATCAAGCACTTAAGAAATTAGGTGCTTTTTTATGTTAAAAAGTTTTCAGTTTCAAACAAAAGTCTGTATATTTGACTTATAAATAATTAAAAAACGAATAAAAATGGAAAACAAAAAAATCATTCACTTACAGTTAAAAGACGGATTCGGAAACAAGTCAACTTTAGTTTGCAGACTTAAAAATGGATCAATCGTTTACATTCTTTATAAAGGATGGGGAGATTCTGGAATTGGTTACTCATTATCAAACATTCAATTCTACGAAGTAGTTGGAAATTCTAAAAAATGGAATAACGATATTACTCTTCCACTTTACACAGAAGAAGGTGAAACAATCGAAGAATTTCAAGACAGAATTATCTTAACGATGATGAATAGTACAGAAACTATTTGTAACAACATTCCAACAGAAGTTAAATTTGCTTAATTAACCAAGGGGCTTCGGCCCCTTTAAAACAAAACGAATATTATGGAAAAGCTTAGAAATCAAGGACTAACCGCAGGATCAACATTAGTAATAGGTGTGAAAAGATTTCAATTAACTAAAGAAGAGATCAACCAAATCAAAAACGAAATCATTAAAGAGGTTAAAGAGTCTGAATATGGTAGTAATAAAGTTACCAAATACATCACTCTAGATCGTTTTGATATTGATTTAGGGTATGAATTAAGATTACCTCATATAGTTAAAGACGGGCTAACTTTAGACGCTCACTTGATGGTTATCTTACCAATGGATGAAAATGGAGATGAGGTTGGAATTGTTAACGAAGAAGAAATTGACACTATCACTATTAAACTTTGGTAATATGGATGATGGAATTCTACAAGCTATAGAGAAGATTGACACCCTTCTCTTGGCTTATCAATCAAGATTAAAAACTCAACCAGAAAATAAATCTCTAAAAGCTGGATTTAATGATTTACACTTTGTTAAAGATCAACTTTGGAGAATAGGAAAAACAAAACAAAATGAAGAAATGCTTTAAATGTAAAAACAAATTCCCTTTGATCATGTTTGGGAAAACTAATCCAAAAGACTATCAATTGAAGTCTGATCAAGGAAGATTAACTGAATGTAGAATTTGCGAATACAAAAGAAACAAAAGAGAATCAGGGATGCTATATCCTTACTTAAAAGTAACAAAGACATTAGGGCCAGTTAGACGATTTACTTTTATAGAAATGACTAAGAAACAAAGTTTCGTTTACTCATTCTTAATGACTAACCAAGGGAGAAAAGATTACACTAAATACAAATTAAATCAACAAGGGTTAAAACCATATAATCAATAATTATGAAAAGGAAAGAAATAGAAAAATTCAACAAACTAAACGGTCAACAAACTAGTAACAAACCGATCGTTAAATCAAACTTTGATCTAAATGTTATTGGATTTGACATTAAAGGTTACAAAGCATCTAGAGATGCAAAAGACATTATTGGAATTGCTCACCATTTAGGAAATATTTTACATGCTGTATTATCTTGTTCAGCTGAACATGGATTAGAAATGAGTCCAATTTTTGAAGTAGT
>CAYUWE010000204.1:0-2739 GCA_964448255.1 uncultured bacterium
GAAATGGAAAAAGCTGCAAGAGAACTTCGTTTTGAAGAGGCAGCATTTTACAGAGATAAAATTAGATCATTAGAAGATATAGAAATGATTCAGTGATGCAAAGAAAGCAATATCTTGTTAGAAATAGAATACTTTATGTTTATCTAGTTTTTGTAGATTTTATTTTTTCAAAAATATGTAGAGGAAAAAATAAAACACATAATGAAAGTATTCCTAAAAGAATATTAATAAGTAACATTGCACATTTTGGTGATGTTATCACATCTACAACAGTTCTTCCTGTAATTAAACAAGCTTTTCCCAAGTGTAAGATTGGATTTTTATCTTCTAGTCAAGCAATTCCAATCCTTAAAAATCATCAGTATATTGATTATCTACATCAATTTGATCATTGGAAATTAAATAGAGAAGAAAAAAGTGTCTTGAAAAGATTTTGGAAACATTTTTCTTCGTTTAAAAAGGCATTAAAAGAAATAAGAAAGCAAAAATATGATGTAGCTATAGATTTATATTATTTTTTCCCCAATTCAATTTATTTATTTTGGAAAGCAAAGATTTTGTGGAGAATAGGTTTTTCTAGCGGTGGTTTTGGTCCATTGCTTACAGATAACTATACATGGGAAAATAGAAAACAATACATAGGTAGATATTATTTGGAGCTTCTAGCTTCTTTAGGTATTGCAACATGTAAAAATAGCATGGCCTGTTTACCTAAAATAGATACAACGGTTCAATCTATTTTTCAGGGGAAAATGCAATCAGATTTTTCTAAGAAATATATTGTTATGCATGTTGGGGCCGGAAACAACAAAAAATTATGGTCTGAGAAAAAGTGGCAAGAATTATCTCATAAAGTAATTGCTTTGGGTTATCTAATTATTTTTACAGGAAAAGGAGATGAAGAAAGACAGTTGATATCTAGAATTACAAGGCATGTTTCAAATTTCTTAAATTTATGTGATAAAATAAATTGGGAGGAACTATTTTTATTAGTTAAAAGAGCTCAATTAGTAATTACAACAGATTCTGTTATAAGTCATATTGCAGGTGGATATAATATACCTACAATCGTATTATTTCATGGCATGAATAACATGCATCATTGGATAGTAAATAAGAATATTTTTGGAATAATTAATAAATTACCATGCGTTCCATGCTATTCCAAGAGAGGATGTAATGAAATGCGATGTATCAAAGAAATAACTGTAGATTGCATTATGGAAAAGATTTTTGAATGTTTGAGGTGTACATAGACATGAAAGAAAATGCTTTATGGAAGATCTTTTTTAAGGAAAAGGGGAAAAATCCTTTATGCTTAATTTTCATTTTTATTTGTAATTTATTTGCAGCATGTTTTGAAGGAGCATCGTTTTGCTTTATTTTATTATCTCTTTCTGTGATTAGTGGTGATACTCAAAGCGTTCAATCCTCAGATCTATTACAATATTTTGTTTATTTTACATCATTTTTTTCTTCAAAAAATATTTTTTTATTATTCATATTAGTAGCTATAGTTATGCAAATATTACGTAGTGGATTGAGCTATCTAGCCCAATATATCACTTCTTTATTAACTCTAAATTTACAAAAAGAAGCTCAATTAAGCATTTATAAACAGATTTTACGTTTAAGTTTTGCATGTGTAAGCCGTTATAAAATAGGTGATTTAGTAAAATATTCAGAAACACCAGCGCTGTTTTTTTCACTCGTTTCGAATGCAGCAAATTTTGTAATGGTCAGTTTTTTTATGTTGATGATATATTTTGTGCTAATGTTATGGATTTCCTTTAAATTAACTATTATTATTTTTTGTTTGTTTGGAAGTTTTATATTTTATCAAAAATTTATAGTTAAAAGAATATCGAAATTTTCCATGAAATTAGCAAATTTCATTGCAGAATTTAGCAAGCAGACAGTTCAAAGTTTGAATGGTATTAGATTAATACATACATATAGTAGACAAGAAAATGTCAAAAGAAAAATCAGCGGTAATTTGAATGATATTTCTTATTCAACGAACAAGTTGAATTTATGGAATAATGCTATCATTGCGGCAAATGAAATTGTTGGAATAACAATGGTTGGGTTAATTTTAGTAATAGGTAGTCAAATTATTAAAACATCAGATGGGGTATGTTTTTCTTTGTTGATAACTTTTATAACCCTGACTTATAGGTTTTCTGTTAGGGTACAAATATTAATGTCGAATGTAGGAAATATAGTTTATCATTATGGAAATATTGTACGATTAAAAGAAATATTGCGTGATGATGATAAGGAATTTATTTCATATAACGGCAAGGAATTTAAAGAATTTAATAAAGAAATTAGATTAGAGAATGTATCACTAAGATATTTTAATAAACAGAATTTAGCTATAGATAATTTTTCGTTTTCAATTAAAAAAGGTACAACTACTGCGATCGTTGGATCATCAGGAGCTGGAAAATCCTCATTAATTGATGTATTGATAAGACTTTATGATTTAACCTCGGGAAAAATTAAGGTTGATGGAATTGATCTAAATGAATATGCCATTTCTTCTTGGAGAGATAAAATAGGAGTAGTTAGTCAAGATACATTTATTTTTAATGAAACTATTAAAGAAAACATTCAATTTGGAAAATTGAATGCTACAGAAGAAGAAATAATAATCGCTTCAAAGTTAGCACATGCTCATGAATTTATATTAAGATTACCTAAACTACTTAATGTCATTTTAGCATCCGCGCTTGA
>CAYUWE010000205.1:0-2733 GCA_964448255.1 uncultured bacterium
ACCAAAATTAATTAACCAATCATGGACTAGCGCTGTAGAATATTTTGACATTATATTCCTTCTAGTAAATTTTTTATCATAGCATTATGCTTATTAACACATTTTTCCCAATCAAATAATTTTAATCTTTTCTTACCATTTTCCCTTAATTCTTCTTGCAATTCATTATCTTTAATAAGTTTATCTATTTTATGTGTAAGATCGGTTATTGAATATGGATCAAAATAAATTGCTGCATCCTGGCAAACCTCCGGAAGACTCGCCGCTTTTGATACTATTAATACGCTATTACAAGCCATCGCTTCAACCGCTGGTAGACCAAACCCTTCATACAAGGAAGGTATAATTACAGCTGTTGATAATTGATATAATACATTCAATTCAAAATCAGCAATCTTTCCCAAAAGATATACTTTATCTTTAAGATTTTGATATTTTTTCAAAAATAAACCTAAATCAAAACCGTTTTTGAATCCTTTCGATTCACCAACAATTACTAGTCCAACATCTTTATCTTTTAAATTATTAAAAGCTTTTATCAATACTTCTAGATTTTTATGTGGTTTAGCATTTCCAACAAAAAGAATGTATTTGGTTGGTAAATTATATTTCTCATTAACACTTAAGATGTTTTCCTCTTGTATAAATTGATTCTTATCTACTCCTAAATAAATCCTTGTAATTTTTTCATTCGAAATTGATGGTAAATATTTTAGTATCTCTTCTTTTGAAAAATCAGAATCTGTAATAATTTGCGATGACTTTTTACATGCATTTGTAATTAATAACCTAGAATATTTCCTCTCAATATAACTTAAAGAAAATGCAAAAGCTAAATGATATACATCATGTATTGTTACTAAACGGTTTTGAGCTCTTATAGGCAATAGAGGAACATTAAAGTGAGGTGACCAAAAAACTTTACACCTTGGAATTTTTATCGGTAATAATACTTGTTCTTTCACAGAATAAATAGGAGCATTACAAACTATATAATCAAAGTCCCTTAACCAAGGAAATAATAAAATACTTTTTTTATTTATTATTATTTTAACTGAATAAGAAGCTTGTCTTAGCCCAAATAACAATATGTTTTGAACATACCTCCCTATTCCCGCTAATCCTATCATTCTTGCATCAAAGCATAAGTCACAATGATATTTCATTCTTGCCATAACAATTAAAAATAATTTCTGTTTTTAATAAACCAAGATACTGTTTCTTCTAACCCTTTTTCTAACTCTTTTGGTGAATATGTGGGTAATATAGATAATAATTTATCAATTCTTAAAACTTTTGATTTTGCTCCTACATGCTTTTTTATATCGAAAATAATATTAGAAAAATTATAGCCAATTATTTCACATATTTTCATAGCAAATTCTCTAATAGAATATTCAAAGCCAGACCCAATATTGATTATTTGATTTTCTTTTGTTTCAACTAAAAACAATAACGTTTTAACAAAATCCTCTATATGTACTAATTCTCTTTTTTTGATAACCATCACCCCATAAAACAACTTCTTTTTTTTCAAATTTTCCATTCAGAATTTTCCTTATTAAATCGAAAATAAAATGAAGCTGTCTTCCATCAGTATGGTAACTAGCGCCATAAAGTGTGGAAGGTACAATATATAAATATCTTAATCCATATTGCTTGTTTAATGCTTGCAACCCACATAATAACATCCTTTTTGTCATACCATATGTATACAAACTATCTATCGGCAATCCTTTTAAATAATTTTCTTCTAAATGTGGTAGGTCTGGATCATAACTACAGCTAGTACCCATACAAATAATTTTTGCTTGGGGCTGAAACTCATTCCACCAAGAAAGAATATTTGTATTAATCTTCTGGTTGATAATCCATTGCTCTGCTGGATGTTTTAAACAAAAATCACCGGCTTGTGTCCATGCAGCTAAATGAAATATCAAATCAAAAGAAATCTCATTAAACTGCATTAATGATAGCTCTTTAGTAAGATCACAATTTTTCGAATTAACTTTTATTATTTCATTATTTTTTTCTTCCAAAACTTTACATAAAAACCGCCCCAAAAATCCGCTAGCACCGGTAATTAATATTTTCATACACAATAATTGTAAAGTGTTGAGATTGCTTTTACATGATGTAATGAAAATACTAAAAAGCTTTGGAGAAAGAAATTCCTAAATACTTGTTTTGTGGATCCATTGTATTTAAAACAAAACGATACTCAAGGTCGTTTTTGGCCAGGTTCTTATTGTGGCGGCGGGCCAGACGTACAGCATTTATGGCACTTACAAGGTGGTTGACAAGAATTCCCGCAAAAAAGTAAACCTCGCGGTCTTTGATACTAACAGATGCCAGACGCTTTTGATCATATTTAAAACGGTTTTTTTCAGTATTCCAACGCCAGAATTCAGTTCCATTGGCGTCATACAACTCTTCAATGCGCCTCTCCTTGACCCTCTGGGTATTGTAATCATAAATGTCATCATATTTTCCAATATCGATCCAGTATTGGGCACCCTGCCCCGAACGTGTAACACCGGCATGTTGACTGGCATCAGTTTTATAATCATTTCTTAAAGAATTGTAATAATTTTTGTTGATCAGAAATGTGCTCCAGGCAAGAATTTCTATACCCAAAAATAGTTTCCCAGCTGAATTATTGCCTACATACATTTCACCCAACCAGGGGAGTGAAATACCCCAAAGAATGGCGCTACTATTTTGGCTTACTTT
>CAYUWE010000206.1:0-2723 GCA_964448255.1 uncultured bacterium
GGTGAAATGGATTTACATGTAAGGGAGAAATAAAATGAAGGTTGATCCAAATAATAAACCAATCTTCCCAGAGAAACACTCAGAAGTAGAAAAACTCGAAGCGGCTTTTCAAAGAAGTCAACAATCTGTAACGGCTTCTTGCGTGAAAAACCAAATGGCTTCAAGCATGATACCTATTTGTGACGATATATCTGTTAATACAAGCGATATACAACAGGCAAAATCTGTATCAGCAGTTTCTGCTGTATCAGGTAATGATGATAATACTCAGGTAGAATCAGAAGCTTATCTTTTTGGTCAGTTAAGTGAATTAGGTATGCTTTTAGAGCAATGGAAGGCGAATCCTCATTCTTCAATTGATCCTAATGATACAATGGTTCAATTTGCAATTTCTATAATTCAAGACATCCAAAGTCATGCGGCTACATTACAACAAAATTATCCAAATTCGAAATTTTTTACACTTTACAATAATGACTTCACTGGAAATTTATCAAACATATTAAATGACCTTCAAAATCAGCTTGCTAGCAACTTAAATACTGACGTAGGAACATTTGATGTTCAATGGAATACCGCAGATACTGGCATTGCAACAGTAGCAACAGATTGGATAAATTCACCTGAAGCACAAACATATTATACTAAAAAAATGGGTGATGCATCTCAGATGTCATCTTTACAAAGTATGTATGATCTTTTCCTTATGATTTCAGCTGTATGTTCCTGTTCAGGTTCAAAAATGGTAGAAATTGGAAATAAATTCTTTGGTAACGATTTCATGCAAAGTTCTTTACCACAATTTTTAGCTTATTACTTTTATCAAAAAGATGGAGGTAATTGGGGTCAAGGTGATGGACAAGTGCCAGGAACAGTTATATATGACTATCGTATGATACAAAGCATACTACCAGATATTGGAGGATCTTCTCAGTATCAAGCTATGAGAGGCGATATAATAACCGCATTCACGGATGTTAATAAAACCCCTACTACAACACCCCCATGGCCATCAAATTCTGATATAGAATGGGTAGATTCGCAAGGAACTCCTCTTGATCCTACACATAGTACAGTTCTTCCTGACAACGTGTTTGAAGGCATTGGTGCTTACTATGCATAAAATTAATAAAATTTAATAAAAATATAAAAAACATAAAAACATAATAAAAAAAATAATAACAAAGGTAATAAAATTATGGAAGCAGTAGATAATATTAATATATTAGTTGATAAATTACCTGAAGACCAAAATTATGATGAAATTAAGGGTCAGGTAACAAATCATAAACAAGCCGCTGTAAAAAGCGCATTAGCAATAGGTGCTTGCCAAACAGCAAATAGCATCGTAGCAACTTCAAGCTTTGCTCCAATTTCAAATAGCGCTCCTACTACTTCAAGTCCAAGCTGTGGTGATGATTATGACTTACCTACAATTCCTGATAGTCCTAGTGAAATACTTAAGGAATTAGGAGAAAAAATTGAAGAAATGGAATACGGTACAGCCGATCCTATGGATTTTGCAATGTATCTAGTTGCACTACAACAAAAAGAAAGTAAACTTCCTCCAAAAGTACGAGACGTAATTAATAACGTTCTTAAACCATTCTTACAAAATGATAGTTTAGCTATACAAGTAGCTATGTATATAAGGGACGAAGCCTTCTTTAGTTCAGGTTCTACAGACGCAAAAGATAAAGCTGTAACAGCTCTAAATAATTTAATTGCATCTCTACCTGAAGGATCTTCTTTAGCATCTGCAATAAAAAATGAAGCAGCATTTGAAATAGGTGGTATTGATAAATTCGCAAAAGATAACTCCGACCCAGCAACTGGTTTACCTAATATAAGTAAAGACTTAGCACCATTTAAATTCCAAGGTGACTTCTATACATATTTACAAGGGTTAGACATTTCAAAAATCCTTAAAAAGATAAGACAAGCAGAAATAGCACTGATTATGGCTTCTACTCACAATGGATACTTATTAATAATGTTACTTTTCCAAATTATGGGTGGATACGGAGCAGACTTACAATATCAAGTAGGTGGACAAGGTAAATTAGCTGACAAAATGAGAGGCTTAGGTGACGACGTATCAAAATTACTTGACGACTTTTATAACAACGCCCCTCCAACAGGTGGAAATACCGGTACTTGGGATAAAGCTAAAGCTAAAGACTGGTTACAAAGAATGAACAATATTATGTACAAAGTTGCTCAGTATAAAAAAGAATACGGTGACTTACCTAGTGAATTACAAACAGCACTAAGTGGTATATATAATATTTCAGGAAAAACTGATGACGGAACAACACGTTCAATACAAGACTGTTTAAACATGTTCAAAGATGCAAAAACACCTGCCGATCAAGATAAAGCGATGACTTATGCATCAGAAATTATGAACGGTGTTTACCCAGACCCTACATCACCTACACCAGTAACTCCTCCGGGATATCAAACTACAATCAACAACTTAAAACAGATGACCGACTTATTCTCTAACCAATCTCAAGTAGTTGGTACAGCAACTCAAAGAACAAACGACAGATTAAATACAGTGAACGGATTTATTAAAACAATGTCATCATACTATACACAAGTAGCTAGTGAAGTAATACAAAATATAAGAAACCAAACTAACAGCTAATAGGTAAAAAAACATAAGCTCCAAAGAAAAAGAAAACTGAAAAGAAACCACAAAAGAAGAAGAAAGAAAA
>CAYUWE010000207.1:0-2723 GCA_964448255.1 uncultured bacterium
CGTCTGTTGGTCTTTGATTTGCTGTAATTTCTGTTATTAAATCAATTGGTGCTACAAATATTTTGTAACCTTTTCTAGTTTTTTGTAAGTATGGGCAACGGTGCGATTGATAGGTAAGTTTATTTTTTAATGCCCAATCATTTAAGCTGTGGTTATTCCATTTTATAAATGGTGCTTTTTCTGATAATATTCTTAAAATCTCTCCTTTGTTAACTACTTTCTCTTGCCAATTTGTTTTATGGGTTGTACTAAAATATTCTTGTATTACTTCGGTTTCTGCATTTTCGTCTATGTTTTGTCCGCAGTTTTCTAGTATTTCTTCCATGTCCTCTTGCGTTCTAACAACCCACTCAAAGCCATTTTTTAAAAGTTGGTAAGCCTCCCAAAGCATAAAATCGGTGTTAATTTCTTTTAAACCGTCTAAGTTTATTGATTTTACATTAATTGGAATTATACGCCTGTTACCTGTTGGGTCTTTTAATACTTCTATTTCGTTTGTTGTACCTGCAAGTAGCGTTATTCTTTTAAAGTCATCTGCTACTCTTTCGTAAGGTCGTCTAACTGTTATAATATTTTTATCAGATAACTCTTTAAATGCTTTATTTTCTTTAAAAGCTTTACCTCCAAACTCATCATCAAGTAATATCATTGAGCTAGACATTAATAAAAGGCTATCATTATCTCCTTTTAATTTACTTTCTATGTAGTACCCTTTTAACTCATCAGGTAGTATTTGCCTAAAAAATGAAGTTTTACCTGTTCCATGTTGGCTACCACATAAAACTAGTGTTAAAGGACTTACTTGGTTGTTGTATTCAGGCCTTAACCAATTATGCACTCCAGAAACTAGCCACTTTTTAAAATACTTTTTTGCAAATTCTTTATTGTCAGTTTCAACGCATGAAATAAATTTATCAATATATCCCGTTAACTCTTAGTTAGGGCATTTTGCAAAAAACTCCGCAATAGGGTTGTATCTTTTTGTAGCGTCAGATTTGATAATAGCGTCAACATCTGTTTTATTTACTGTAAAGGTAAAAGCTTTTTTACAGCTTAGGTAAATGGTATTATAATCTCTATCGTTTAACCTCCTCCCACTTTCAAACTCAATATTTTTAGTAAGCTCGTTTAATCTTAAATTATAGTTTTCACAAATGAATTTTTCTAGTATTTCGGTTTCACTTAATTCCTCATTTGCAGAGTTTGAATAGTCAACAGGATCATTGTATAATTTTTCAATTACTCGTTTATCCTCGTCAGTTAGTTTTATTTCTGCTATTGTTTCAGCTGTTTTATATAAACCCTCATCTAATTTAGATTTATTTCTTTTAGCATTTGATACCGTATTTATAAAGCTCTTTGTTTTTTCTGTATATATTTCAACTCCAGCCTCTTTAAAATAATGAAATAAAGTACCAATAGTAACGCCTTGACCTCCTGACTTTACGCAAAATGTGTATTGTTTATCGCATTTATCAAAGTCGTATTTAGTTGAATTTTGACTAATAGCATGGTAATATTCACGCCCGTTTTCTCCGTATTCATCAGCTAATGCAAAGCCAATACGTAAATATTTGTCGTAGTCATCTTCATCTAGGTTTATACCTCTTGACTGTACTTGGTTTATACAATGGTCTATAATTGAATTATCAGTAAAATAATAACCTTTTTTTACGCTTTCTTTCTTTGGTTGTTCTTTGCTAGTCCATTGTATAGCGTCTTTATTTTGATATAAATTTTCATCTCTAGAAATAAATCTAAGGCGGTTAGGGTTTTTACAGGCTCTATCCGATATTATACCATATTCTTTAAAAAAGTAATTAATTAAAGAGTTATAATAATATTGAAATTGTTCAGGCTTTTTTACGCTAGACTTAATAAATATTACTTTACCATCTCCCCCGTAACTATCATGTAAAATAAATACATAAGGGTCTTGCTTTACCTTATCCCAGTTAATTATAGCTACTTGGTCTTTTGCGTCAATATCTAATAATATTAACCCGTTTAGCTTTTCAATAGAGTTAAAAGATTTATCCTCTGAGTTAGGACGCATTAAGCAACTCCCCATAATTGCAGGGGAGCTATTCTTAATTTGCTTATATGCCTCTTCATCTCCTTTGGCTTTATAATCTCGAGCCTTATAAATAAAATTCTCTTGATCTCCGCCATTTACAACCATGTTAACATATTCTGATAGGTCTATGTTAGAGGTACGCTTTTTTTGGCGTATAGTGTTATAATAACTAAATTTCATATTGTTTTTTATTTTGTTTTAATATCCAAAAAATACGTCTGGTGCTTTTTTTCGTCTTGGTATTTTGTGAGGGTTTTCTAAATAATCAATTTTCTCTCTACATTGATTATTATTTTTCTTTTGAGTGGTTTTGCACCCTTTACAGGTGCTTTGGTTTGAATTTGTCATGTATATAGGTTTTATTACAATTTGGGCAACATTCAAAATTTACTGGTAAATCTGCAAACTCAACATCAATAGGATTTTCAAAAATCACTACTTCATCTTCCATATCAAAAGATATTTCACAATCACAATAATCAGTATCATAACCGCTTAAAGTTTCTTGATTTTGCTCTTCGTATTGGTACTTGTAAAAATTCATTTTGTTTTTCTTTTTTTTGATTTATATTCAAATATAATAATCTATTTTTGATTAGCAACTAAAAACCCCTAAAAAAATAAAAAAATTTTCTAGGGGATAAAA
>CAYUWE010000208.1:0-2715 GCA_964448255.1 uncultured bacterium
GCTGTCTTTTGATACTTTTGCTGCTAACATCTCTTTTTTTTTCTATTTTCAAACTAAAATCAATTACCGCTGATACAATATTCTCTTTAAAATCAGATATGGATGTAACGAATTTAGACTGCTCAATCCATTCCCCGCAATACCCTCCGATTATTTTTGCTGATGTAAATATAAAAATATCAACAGAAGGAAAACAAACCTCCCTACTACTAAATGGAAAAACCTTTGAACACACAAACCAAGGAACATTTTCTGCAGATATATTGCTAGACAAAGCTTCTGATAATATCAATGGTAATATAAAAGGATCAAACCTCCCAGTAAAAGGATTAGATAGGTTTTGTAGTCTTATCTTCTCATACGCTCCAGGAACACTTCCAACGGTATTTGGGCAGAAAATGAATATCAATTCTACCTTTTCTATTACTGAAGATTCAGGTCCAATTTCTCTTACTATAAATTCTTCTAATACCAACATAAGATTAGATGCATATTGCCTTAAGAATAAAATCTTTCTAAGGTCCCCTTTTTCAGCTAGCATCTACCTCACAGAAGAATTATCAAGAAAAATACTAAAAGATGTAAATCCTCTTTTCAAATCAGGAATACAATCACAATATCCTATTAAGATATATATAGATTCAGATGGGTTTGTATTACCTATCAAACCATTTAAAAAATATGATCTAGAAATACAAGCCTCAACTCTTGATATGGGTAAATTCATAGCAAAAAGTGATAATTCATCTTTTGGATCAGGGTTATTTCAATCCCCAACGAATGAAGTATCTATTTGGTGCACCCCAGTAAATATACAGATACAAGATGGAATACTCTATACAGACCGTATGGATATATTAATAAACAACACATACCACATATGCACATGGGGAAAAGTTAACCTAATGAAGAACAAATTGGACATGATATTAGGGTTAACAGCAGATGCATTAGAAGAGTTATTTGGCTTACAAAACCTCCCTGAAGACTATGTCTTACAAATCCCAATGAAAGGAAGTCCTTCTAATGTCAAACTCAACATGAAGCTCGCTATAGCAAAAGTTGGAGCTCTACTTGCAACACAAAAAGCATCTGGCCCAGCAGGCTTTTTAGGAGGGATAATAGGAATAGCAGGAGATGAAAACCCACCTCCCCCACCTAAAAAACCTTTCCCCTGGGAAAAGGTTTATAAGCCTAAGAAATTCTATCCATCTAAAAAAATGGATGATCCTACTGAAGTGATTAAAAAAATGTTTGAAGGGTTTTAAATCTTACTTACGAAATTTCTTTTTAGGTTTTAGAATCCAAAGAAAAGTATTTGGCAGATTTTTTATTGATACAGACTTGTGAACTACAAAATTTGATTTATTAAATATTTGAGTCATTTCTTTATAAGTTCGTGTCTTTATTCCCAGCAATGCATGAATATAATCAAAGCCTGGTAATTGTGATGGGATGTCTTTACAAGGAGCTACAATATCACAATAAACAAAATATTCTAAGTTTGGGAAATTTTTTAAATAAGAATTAAGGATATTAATGCACTGTTTTTCTGATGAAATATCATGTAAAACCATCGTTTGCATTACAGGAGGAAAAGAAGAAGAACCTTCTTCTGATTCTTCTAATGGGCTAGTAGGTGCTGCTGCAGCGGGCGCTGCTAGCGCTATAGCTATAGGAAATGAAGAAAAAAAAGAAACTCCACCTTCTGTACCTGAAAAAGAAAAACAACTAGAATCAATACTTGCTAATGAAACCCCTCCAATAAATAATGACTCTTGTTTAAATAGAAAAAATAAAGCTAATGAAATTTTTCCAAGTAGTCCTGTTTCGGATTTTGAAAAACATGCATCCCCTTCAGATAATATTTCTTTTTCTACAAATCATCCTTCATTATATTTCGATGATAATACATTTGATACGCTCAGGAATTCATTTCAGGAAAGCTATTATTATTCCAAAGGTCAACAGGCATTAGAAAATAATTATTACGATCAGGCAATAGATAATTTTGGAAAGGCAATTGACTCTAATCCTAATAATCAAGATATCTATCTAGATAGAGCATACGCACATTTAAATGCTGGAAATTATGATAGTTCATTACATGACTATCAAACCTTTTCAATACTATATAATCCTGAACAGAAGCAACAATTTACTGTAGAGGAGACTCCCGATATTGCCGCAGCTATAAAAAGAGGGCTAATTACAGCGGTTAAGCACTCTGGAAAAGAGTATCTTGATATGGCTGCTCATCCTATTAGGACTTTAGATGAAATTGATCATTCAATGCAAAATTTTACCATAAATGTAGCAAATTTACTACGTGATCTTATCATTCATCCTATAGATACTGCAAATGAAATATATAGGGAAATAACAGATCCAAATGAATGGAAAAATTTGCTATATACTCTTGAACCGGAAGCAAGAAATTTAATAGAAAATTGGGATAATTATACTGTTGAACAAAAATATGAACAGGTAACTTTTGTTATAGCGAAACCTGGAGTAAAAACTATAATTCCTATAGGAAGCTTTAAAGCAACTACCCAAGGAATCAAATACGCAAACGAGCTTGCTCATTTTACTAAAAATTGTAAAAAAGCTAAACAAGTTTTGGCTCTTGAGACATTAGCTGGAACAGGCGGTAGAACTGGAGAGTTTGCTCAAGTTATTAATAAAACAAAAACTGCAGAACAATTTTTACCA
>CAYUWE010000209.1:0-2708 GCA_964448255.1 uncultured bacterium
CGATCCAAGTCTAATTGCCTTTTAAATAGCATTGTATTAGGCGTTGTTCCTATAGTATTTCTAACCATTTTATATAAAAAGCCATCGCCTGTAATTTCGAAGCGAACGCCCCCTTTTTCTTTTATCATTTCTATGCTATATATCGTTTTTATGGGGTTATTTGCGCAGCACCCTTTATTTGCTTGGTTAGCGAAAGATGAGTAGTTGTGAGTGCCAATAAAGCGTTTTATAGCGATTTTAATTAGTGATAAGTCCAATTTATATTTACAGTGGTATCGATATAGTCTTAAAAAGGGGTCTATTACTTTATCTAAGTACACATGATAGTGATATGTTTTACCATATGCGCTGTAGCGAGGGTGAAATGAAAGATCAACTTCTTTAATATCATTTATTCTTATGTCTTTTG
The DNA here is from genome assembly GCA_964448255.1 of uncultured bacterium. GTDB lineage: Bacteria > Chlamydiota > Chlamydiia > Chlamydiales > SM23-39 > CAYUWE01. The sequence continues at coordinate 410 of CAYUWE010000209.1, forward strand.
GTAAAATGCTATTTAATGAATGTTGCAATAAATTTATGTTTATTGGAGAGGAAGAGGAAAAATTAGCAGTATAATTATATGCATGAACACCAGCATCAGTCCTTCCACATCCTGTTAAATTTATTTTTTCTTGCAGGGCTAATTCTATTGCCTGTTGGACAATATATTGGATAGAGCTTTTTGATTTTTGCACTTGCCATCCGCAGTAATTAGTGCCGTCAAAAGAAAGTGTTATTAAATAATTTTTATTCATTGTTTGATATGAGATTTAGCTAATAAAAAGTCTTCTTCGAATGTTATTTTATAATTAGTTTTTTTCCCTAAGACAATTTTTGGGTGTAATCCTAGTAATTCTGCTAAGGAAATATCATCAGTCACAGAAATAGAATTTTTTATAGCTAGAGCAAGTCCTTTTTTTAGTATTGATAATGATAGAATTTGTGGGGTTTGTATTTCCCACATTTCATTTCTATTTACTGTTGTTTTAACAAAATTATTTCTATCAATTTTTTTTATTGTACTAACTAGGGGTATTCCTAAGGCAGCAGCATGGTATTTTATCCCTGTGGAAATAAGAATATTAATTTCTTCTTTAGTGACAAATGGTCTTGCTGCGTCATGAATACAAACAAAATCTGCCTTAGAAGATAATTTTTTAACTCCATTATATAGGGAGTCTTGTCTTCTTTTCCCAGGAGATGCAAATTTTATTGGTTTTTGTTGTTGTGAAAAGATATTTTGATAAGGCTTATCACAAACGATGATTATTTCAGATATGTCCTTAATTGAAAGAAAAGTATTATAGCTAAATAAAGATAAGGCTATGCCGTTTAATTCTAAAAATTGTTTTGGTGTAGAATTATTAAACCTTTTTCCTTGCCCACCGGCTAATAAAATAAGAGAAATATTTTTTTTAGACATAGATTTCGTTTTTTGGGAGATATTATGATGCGAAAAGGGATAAAAAAAAAGCCCGAAGTCTGACTTCGGGCTTAAATTTATTATGAAAGATGTTTGTTGATGAGCTTTGTCATCTGAAACATATTAACAGCTTTTTTACTTTTAAAAACTTTTGATAGTTTTTCATCAGGAATAATATTTCTTTTATTTTTTGGATCCTGCAATTTTTTTGATTTAATATAAGCCCATAGCTTTTTTGTAACTTCTGTTCGTGGCATTGGACCTTTTCCTACAACCGCTTTGAGTTCTTCACTTATTTTCATTGGTTGCATGAATTTTGATTTTTTCTGTTTTGTTGGCATAAAAATTTCTCCTTTTCAGTGAGATTTGATTGAGTTCTGTAAAATGAACTTTTTAGCTCTCTAGGGATTTTATAGTCAAAGTAAATCGTCATATTTTTTTTATATAGGCATAATTTCTTGAGTTTTTGCTAAAATTTAGCTAGCCTACCCAAAGAAATGGTGATTAAAAAGGGTGAATAATGGAAGGGTTGTTAGAGGAACTTGTTTCAATAAAAGAATCATTAGATAGATGTGGTAGTTATAGTGAAAAAAATAGATATCTTTTTTCTAATAGCAGGATAAAAAATATTTTTTTATAAAGATTCAAAAATTGAATCTATGACACTGTCACTTCCCGAAGAAAAAGCGTATATAATTCTTACGCTATTGGCATTAGGACAAAAGAAAATAGTACTTGTAGGCGAAAAAAAATTAGAAAAAATAATTGAGAAATTAATTGAAGTTGAAAATTTCTATAAACCATTAGGTGGGATTATTGGATATCATATCACTATTTTGCAGCTTATTTATCAAAAGCAAATAAAAGATAATAGGGAACTTATTCCACCACCATTTGTTGATATCTCCACATTTAATGATGAAGAAAAGAAAAATATTTTCTTAGGAATAGTTAATTTACCGATGATGGCGGAGTTATATCCATTAGGAGGGGCAGCAGATAGGTTAAATTTATTTGATAAAAAAACTAAAAAATCATTTCCTGCAGCGAAATTAAGATTTAGCGGCAAAACTCTTTTGGAATATCTAATCAATGATCTTCAAGCTAGAGAATATTTATATTATATGACCTTTGGCCATCAAATTGTTACACCACTATGTTTTATGACGTCGCATGAAAAAAATAATCATAATGAGATTATTAAGTTGTGTGAGGAGAAAAATTGGTTTAATAGACCAAAAGAAAGCTTTCATTTTATTACTCAGCCATTAGTCCCTGCTATTACTAAAGATGGCAGTTGGTGTTTAAATGAAGATGATTCTTTATTACTAAAACCAGGAGGACATGGTGTCATATGGAAAATTGCGAAAGAAAATGG
>CAYUWE010000210.1:0-2670 GCA_964448255.1 uncultured bacterium
TAGTAATTATTGAAATAGAAAGGACTATTATAATTTTATTAATTTCAACTGATGTAAAAAATTTTTTCATTTTTATTTTTCTTTCTTTTTAGAGAAAAGCAACGAAGATATTAGACTATTGAAAAAAAAAACTCAATTGAGAGAAAAGAGTGAAGATATTGCAAATAATTTGTATAAATATTAAATATATATATGACGTAGTATGAACCATGTGCAGGCGCATTTGCAAATGGTAGAAAGAAACTAAAAGATAAAGGTTCTCAAATGGATAAAATTAAAGAAGGCGTTTCAGTTAAGGAACTAGAATCCTTTGCTAGAAAATATACAGTAGAAGGATTTATTATTCTTTCTCTTATTATTGCAACCCTTTCAAGTGGATTTGGTTTTTTCACAGGTGCAGGGTGGAGTGTAGTTTTTGCTGGTATCGGAGCAATTATTAGCGTAGCTTTCCCTGAAGCTGTATGGAGGATAGTTAAACCACTATTTAATTTTACATGTAAGCAAGATAAAGCTACTCAAATCATCGTAGGTGTTGTTCGATTAATTTTTGCTATATTTATTCCTTTTCTTATCTTTTTAGAAATTGCTATTTTAGGAGGTATCGCTTTTCATTTACCACCTTCTGAAAAAGCTAAATTCACTAAAAGAAAAGAATCTACAGCAAAACAAAAAGAAGAAGAAAAATAAATTCTATTTTTCTTATGCCTCAATGAATAGACATTATTTTGCTATAATGTCTTTTCTATTGTTTTCTTCCTATAATCAACATAATCAATTAATGAAATGTCATTGGTATCTTTGAACAAATTATGCAATCTTTTTTGAGTGTCATTTTCTTTAAAATATCTGTCTTTTATCTCTACTAAAACTTCTAATTCATTACCTTTATGACCCAAGGTTTTCTCTAAAAATGCTATTCGCAATAGATTATATAAATTTAAGAAAAATAGATCCTCTTTTTGAGAAGAGCTATCTATTTCATTTTTTAATGTATATGAATCAGTCAATGCTTTTTCATATGAACACTGTGTTATATTTAAACTAATTTTAGAAAACTGGATGTATAGGGAAATATCATCCTTTAATCCTTCAAATACACTTTGAGAATAAAGTAGAGCTTTTTCTATCTTCGCTCTTTTTAATAAATCTTGAATAAGTTGCCCTTGATATTGTGTTCTTAAATTAGGAAGCTTCACAAAAAGATTATTTAACTCATCCCATGCACTTTCATCACCTTCGTTCCATTCTAAATATGCTTTTTCAGCTAAAATTATAGGGTTAGTATTATAACGTCCTGTTGATGAAGCAATAGAATAAGCTATATAAATACATGGCAAAATAAAAAAACCACATAACATAAAAAACGTACGTTTTTCTTTATATAGCATTTTCCAAGTAAATGGTTTTGGCTTAGCTTTTTTCTTTTTCATAAAAACACTCTTTTTTTTCTAAAAAATGTAATTGGCAGTGTATCATTTTTTTTCTTACCTTGCAAAAGATTATACCTCTAGTACTGTCTGGTAAACCTTTTCCATTTTGTTTAGCATATTCTCATAAGTAAAATTTCCTTGTACAAGCTTCTTTGCTTCATCTCCCATTTTCTCTCTCATTTTTTCATTATTTTTTAATAACATTACTGCATTTGCAACTTCGTTTGGTGAACGTATAGGCACTTGAATCCCTGTTACTTTATCTATACAAACCTCCCACAGCCCTCCAATAGGTGTTGTTATTAAAGGCTTTTGTAAATACGCAGCTTGAAGGCTAGCTTGTGATACACCTTCATTAGCTGTGCTTAATAATGAAAAAATATCTAATGATGCTATAGCGGGAAGAGGATCATTTACATGCCCAGTAAAAATTACCGAAGTAAGGTTTAACTTCTTTGCTAACTCTCTATATTTCCTTTCATGGCCTCCACCAATTATCACCCATTTTAATCCTTTTTCATTACGCAAAATATCCGCAGCATGAAGGAATTCTTCAATGCCTTTCCATGAGCGCATAAAACAAACCATACCTACTAAACACTCATCAACATGAACACCAATTTTTTCTCGAAATGTCAATTTATCTTCTTCTCTAAATATATATTCATATGGATTGACGCCTGTTGGAATAGATTGACAATATTTCTGTGGTTTTCCCGATTGAATAGAAATAATAGGTACCATTCTTTCACAAGTAGTAACTACAAAATCTGTAAGATAATGATATAATACTCTGCTATTCCATCCTTTTTTTATCTGCGTGGATAAATGACGAGTACGCACTATTGATCGATTTAATAACCTTCCTGCTAATCCACCTAACCAAGAATCTAATGAAGAATGTGTATTTATTATATCTATATCATTCTTCCAAACGATATGTAACAAATAGAAAAAGGAAATTATCCAAAAATACTTATTAAAATTTATCTCATATACTAAAAAGCCTTCTTTTCTTGCTTCTTTAACGAGTTCACCAAGAATTTTTAGTTCATAGAGCTGTGCTTGATCTGTAGCATCCTTCAAGCAGCCAGGTCTTAAACCATCACCTAAGCTTAGTGTAACATCATATTTTTTAGCTATGTTTAAAATTTTATCAAAATTCTCATATATTGGATTTTCCTTTTTATTATGCAACATCCATTTAACTAATAAAGCACCACCTCTGCTTACAACACCC
>CAYUWE010000211.1:0-2669 GCA_964448255.1 uncultured bacterium
ATCAACAGCAATCCTTTGTGCTTTCCAGTCTATCAATACATCATTTTCACCTATTTCTATAGGCTCATCATCCTCATCCTCATCCTCGTCTGGCTCCTCTTCTGATTGATCATCGTCTACAGGAATGTTGTTTGTGTTTTGATTAACAATTTGATTTGTGTTTTGATTATTGTCAGAATCTTTTTTATTAAATAGATAATAAACAGTAAAAGCATTACTGATTATTAACAACACAACCAAAATAAATAAAATGATTTTACTTTATATTTTTGGAATAATTACTTTGCTTTTAATTAATATTGATACTAGTTACAGCTCCTTTTTAGTTTTAATTAATAGAGTATTAATCGCAATATTAGTCATATATTTGATTACTTTTGAGAGATTTTCGAAAGCTTTTATTGATATTATAATTGTTCTTTCTGTAATTTCTTGGTTCTCTTGGTTGGTTATATTAGTAGACATACCTTCTTTTTTACCTAATTTTAATGGAATCGATGGTCGTCCTTTACGAAATTTTATATTTTTTGGTGTTTGGGAAGAGTTTATTAATTACAAAACATTTCGTAATAGTGGACTTTGGTGGGAACCAGGGGCTTTTCAATTATTTGTTAATTTAGCATTTATTTTTTCTTTGATAAATAAAGTTGTAACAATTAAAAAATATTTTGTATTTTTAATTACAATAATAAGCATAACTTCAACTACAGGTTTTATAGTATTTTTTATGTTGAGCTTAATTTATTTTAAAAAGTTTTTGAATTCAAATAAAAAGAATTTGTTATATTTGGGTTTGTTTTTAATATTATTATTAGTGAGTTTTGTTTATTTAATACCTCTTATACATGATAAATTTAACAGTGATAGTAATTCTTTTGTTTCGTTTTTGTCACGATATTATGATGTTTTAATTAGTATAAATATGTTTGTAGATAATATATTTATAGGTTATGGTTTTGGTAGTCACATAGAAAAGGCTATTCCTTATGGTGAAAATTTAATAGGGTATGATTTATACTACCTCGCAACTCCTACAGGGGCTGATGGAATTACAATGTTTATATCTCAAGTTGGAATTTTAGGTTTTATTTTGATTATTCCATTTTTATTTCCAAAATATATTAGTCATCTAAGTGTCTTGGACAAGATAGTAATATCAATCTCATTATTTTTAATATTTAATACAGAAAACTTTACTTTTTTATTAATTTTTATAGTATTGACTTTTTATGGTTTAATAAAGAATAAAATAAGTTTACGAAAAGAGAAATATGAAACTCCTAATAATTCACAATAAATATCAGTCAAATAATATAGGTGGTGAAGATATAGTTTATGCAAATGAATTAAAATCTTTACAAAAAAAACTTGGGAAAGAAAATGTACTAAGTTATGAAGTATCAAACGATAATTTAAATAAATTAAAACTTATATTCAATATTTGGTTCAATAAGCACTATTATAAAGAAGTGAAAAAAATAGTGGAAGAAAATAGTATAGAGTTAGTGCATATTCACAACTTTTATCCTCTTTTGACTCCAAGTATTTTTAAAGCAGCTAAGGATGCTGGTGCTAAAGTAGTCCATACTTTACACAACTATAGACTTTGGTGTATTTCTGGTATATTTTACAGAGATGGCCATGGAGTGTGTGAACTATGTATTAAAAACAAGTTTTCATTACAAGGTATTTTTAGTAGATGTTTTAGAAAGTCTATGATTCAAAGTGTATTGGCTCAGCTTTCATTTTGGTACTATAGAGCTGCAAAAATATTTATTAATATAGATTATTTTTTTGTATTAACAAACTTTCAAAAAGAGAAAGTAAAAATTTTAGGGATAGATGAAAAAAGAATCATATTCAAACCAAATAGTTTAGAAATGACTTTTGATATAGTAAAAGAGAAAAAAGATTATATCTATGTGGGAAGACTTGAAGAGTCGAAGGGGATTTTTGAGCTATTGAGGGTTTGGATACAGTTGGATGAGAAATATATTTTGACTATAGTAGGTGGTGGAGATATAGAGCAAGAACTAAGAGAAAAATATAAAAAACAAAATATTATCTTCAAAGGTAAATGTTCAAGAGAAGAGACACTGACTTGCATTTCAAAATCAAAGTACTTGATTCAACCTTCTATTTGGTATGAAACCTTTGGCTTAACTATTATAGAAGCTATGGGTTCAGGAGTACCTGTGATAGGGTATGATATTGGAACTAGAAGAGATTTTATACAAGACGGTGTAAATGGATTTTTAAGTGGTAGAGATGAATTAAAAGATGTTATTGAAAAATCTTTTGATTATGAAGAATATGAAAATTTGAGTAAAGAAGCTATTGAAACTTCAAAGATGTATGAAAATGATTATGTGATAGAAAAGCAAATAAAGATTTACAATGATATTTTGGAGAATAAAATATGAAAGTTTCAATCATAACAGTAGTAAGGAATAATGCAAAAACAATAAAAGATGCAATAGATTCTGTTCTTAACCAAACTTATGAAAATATAGAATATATCATAGTAGATGGTGCAAGTACGGATGGAACGGTTGAGATAGTACAAAGTTATGGAGATAAGATATCTAAGTTTATAAGTGAAAAGGACAATGGTCTTTATGATGCTATGAATAAAGGTATTAGATTAGCTACAGGAGATATAGTTGGTA
>CAYUWE010000212.1:0-2635 GCA_964448255.1 uncultured bacterium
AGTTTTTTCTTCTTACATTTTTTTTAAGTGCTGCTAAATATTCTTCTTGCTCTAAAATTAATTTTCTAATTTGGGCAACATCATATTCTTTGCCTCGCAACATAATTTTCTTTTTAAGTAATGGGCCACTATAATCTTTTAACTCATTCCAAGCCAAAATAGTTTTATCTTTTTTACGAAGTACGCTTAATTTTTCTTTTAAGAAATTAATATTCTTTTCAACACCTCGTTCCATAATTCTAGATTCTTGGATTCTGTCTGCCCATTGTCTATAAAATTCTCTAACTTTTTGACTAGCAGCCATTACTTGAGCATTATCTTTTATAGTATCATCCATTACTGCTAAAGATACTCTTTTTCTAAACTCAGAAAGAGTAATTCTATTAGCTTTATTATTTTGCATTTTATTCCATTTTTTCTGTTGACGAACAACTTCTGCCATAGCTTCACCTAACATAAATCTATCTAATGCCATTCTTTCCATTACAGAAAATTCAGTAGCTATACCTTTTAAGTTTTTATTTCTTATAAAAGGTAAATGTAATGCTTGATTTATAACTTTAATAGCAGCTAAATTTCCTGTATTTACTATTCTATTTACTACATTCCAATTACTACCTTCTCCTATTTTACCAAGAATAGTAGGTTTCATTTGCTCATCAGCAATAGCTTCCATTAATTTCTTTTTATTTTTCATTGATGATAAATGTTTAGCGTGTGTCCAAACATCACCTGATTCAGAAGTATGTTTCCAAGCAAGTTTATTTATTCTATTTTCATATGCAGCCTTACCACCTTTTTTCCAATTTTTTATTTCAGTAGGATTAGGTCTAACAAACATATGTGTTAATTCGTGATTAACAACAAACTCTTTAAATTGCTCGTATGATTTAAAATCTTTTAAAGGTTTAACTCCAGCTATACCTTTTCTCCATGCTTTTTGTTTCCACATTTGTTTTATAATATGTTCGTGAACAGTAATTACTGATTCTCCAGCATCATCATAACTATGAGTAGCACCTACTTGTTTCCAATTTCCATCTTTGTAATTTATAGTTCCATCTTTATTTTTCATTTCAGGTTTAATAGTTTTAGAATCTATAAGAACAACTTCATCTGTTTCTATATTTCTCCATTTATTTGTTGGCCCATCTTTATAAGTAAAATTTTTACCATTAAGACTACCTTGAAAGTCATGTATTTTTGCACCATCTTCCATGCTATCCATAAGTCTTTTTTTATCTTTAAAAGTTAATTTACCTCTAAAACCATTTCCAAAAACTAAAGGAAATACAAAAGCACCACCAACTAACCATGCACTTTCTTCAAATGTTCTATCAGGATTAATTTGATGTTTTAAAACTTCTTGTCCTGATTCAAGTACAGCTGCTCTTTTTGCTGTACTTATTCTTCCACCAGTAAAAACAAATTTACCAGCTTTAGTAAACCATAACAAAGAAGTTGGGTCTAATAAACCTCCAACAACTCTACCTGTCCAATAAGCTGGGCCATTTGCTTGATGGTTCATATCGTCATGAAATTTTCTAATTAATTGTTGAGTATGTTCAGCACTATTAGAGTATTTAAAAAAATCAATATATTGACTATAATCTTCTAAAGCTGGATCATCCATATAACTATAATTAGGATTAAATGTTGGGCCTTTGTTTGGCTCTGTTACTGTTGCATAATTATAAATTAATGCACCTAAATTTTCATCAGCAAAACCTTCTGTAAAAGAATCCCATGCTGGATGATCTTGAATTGAATCTCGCCAAAAAGACCATTCAGTACCATCTTCTTTTAATGCTGGTTGTTTTCTTTCATAACCTTTTATCTTTTCATAAGGATCAGGAAAACCACCATCCTGTATTGACGGATTACCCCATTGACTAGACATTAATATTTATAATCTCCAGCACTATTAGCTGCCCACCAATTTACATGGTATGAATGTCTAGCTTTATTAGCATAAAATGGTTCTAACCTTTTTAGTTCCATAAATACGCCATAATAATCTCCTTGATGAATTAAATCATAAATTTCACTATCTAATCCAGCAGACTCAGGGCCTAAAGTAGCTATCATATCTACAATAACACTTCTTTGAAGTGGACTTAAAATAACATCATTATATAAATCATCATAAACCATTACAGCTTGATCATATTTTTCATCTAATAATTGGTCATAATGATGAACAGGAATACCTAGTTCTCCATCTAATATTTTTTGTATTTCTTTTTCATTATAGCCCATACTTGTTAGTTTACCTATTCCGTTATCATCTAATATTAAATTAGGGCCAATAGCTTTTACCGATTTAGTATTTTTTAATTCATCTACATATTCATGGTCGTATATAAAGAAATTATCTCCTATTCTGTTTTGACTAGGAATATCCAAATGCATAGCCATACTTTTAAATTCTGTTTTAGCTTCTAAAGGAGCTGGATTTTCATATGCAGCTTTTTCTTCAGCTAATAAGACTGCTTGTTTTTTTTGATTTTCAGCTGCTATTTCTACCCATGTATCTATATCTTCCCAATCACTAAATACATCAGCAAATGTTTCTAAATTATTACCAGCATTTGCCATTAAAGTATTAAAGAAAGTTAGCATAGCCATATAATTT
>CAYUWE010000213.1:0-2624 GCA_964448255.1 uncultured bacterium
TTACCAAATTAGAAAAAGAATCGATGCTTTACCAATCTTCTGTTTTAGAAAAAGAGTTTTCTGGGAATAAAGATCAATGGCAACACCAATATGGATATCCAGAAGCAAAAAAAGTATGTGAGCTATCATCAGCATGGTTAGATTCATATAGCTTATCGATAATTCCAGAAGATAAAAAAACTATTCTTCAAACATTAAGTAATGAAAAGCTATGGGATATATTAGAAGAAATTGGAATCGAAGGATTGCATACAGGACCAATGCAAGTATCTGGGAGTATTTCACAAAATAATAAACTAATGCCAACAGAAGATGGAGGATTCGATAGGATTGGTTATGAGATTGATAATCTATTTGGAACGAAAGAAGAATATTTGCAAATGGTAGAAGTAGCTAAAAAACATCATGCAATAATTATTGGCGATGTTATTCCTGGGCATACTGGCAGAGGAGCAGATTTTTTATTAGCCATAAAAAATTATAAAGACTATCCAGGCATATATTACATAGTAGAAATAGATAAAAAAGATTGGGAATTACTCCCTGAAGTACCAAAAGATGAAATAAGCGTTAATTTACCTATAAAAATTGTAGATGTACTAAAGAAAAAAGGTTATATCGTTGGTCAGTTAGATGATATAATTTTAAATAATCCTAAAACAAAAATATCAAATTGGGATGCTACAAAAGAAGTAGAAGGAGTAGATGGCAAAACAAGAAGATGGGTGTATTTACATTATTTTAAATCTAATCAACCAACGCTAAATTGGCTAGATCCTTCTTTTGCAGCAAACAGACTTATTTCTGGTGATATTATAAACTCCCTTTATACTTTGAAAGATAAGGTGCTAAGGCTAGATGCAACACCATATTTAGGTGTTGAAATTACTCCTAACAGTGTACAAGCACTCTCAGAAAACCACCCGCTAGCTATTTGTTCCACTGATATCTTAGCTATGTTAACAAGGAAATTAGGAGGATATAGTTATCAAGAAGCTAATGTTACAATTGAAAACCTTAAAAAGTATTTACAATATGGTCCTGACCTAACTTATGATTTTGTTACAAGATCATATTACATCAATGCTCTTTTGAATAATGATACAACTCTACTTAGAATGATGGTTAATCTTTTGAAAAAAAATGATGTTCCTTTAATTAGATTTGTTCATGCACTGCAAAATCATGATGAATTCAACTATGCTCTTGTTGAATTTTCAAAAAATCCTTCTAAAACATTTGAATATGAAAATAAAGAAATATCAGGACAAAAATTATATGAAAAAATAAGGTTAAACGATTTAACTCGCCTTATGGGGAAAAAGACTTTATATAATTTGCCATCTGATTCTGGACCATGTACAACGATGGTTGGACTTTGCTCGGCCTGTCTTGGAATAAAAGATGTTTACGATATGTCAGAAACACAAAAAGAACAGGTTAAAAAAGCTCATATCTTACTTTCTTATTTCAATGCTATGCAACCTGGTATATTTATGATTTCTGCTTGGGATTTAGTTGGAGCTATGCCTATAAAAAATGAAGAGATAAAAAATTTTACTAAAGATGGAGATAATAGATGGGCCAATAGAGGTGCATACGATCTTCTAGGGGAAAATCCTAATGTAACAACTTCGTACTATGGCCTACCAAAAGCATCAACCCTTTATGGTTCGCTGCCACATCAATTAAAAGACCCTCTATCTTTTGTATCTCAAATAAAAAAAATGCTTCATATAAGAAAAGCTTATCACGTTGATCTATCAACTTTGCATTTAGTTATAAAACCTACAAATAAATCTCTTTATGTAGCATTTTTTAATCTTCCCGGCACAAATTATCTAATGATGGTAGCATTAAATTTTAGCAATAAAAAAATACAAGAAGAAATTACTCTAGAAGAACTAAGAAACACTAATGCAATAAATTTAATCGATACAAAAGCCGAGAAAAAAGATTTTCTATCAAAAAAATTTACTTTAAACTTAAATGATTTAGAAGCAAAAGTAATATTATTTAGACCTAAACCAACGAAGAACAATGAAAAATAAAGCAGCAGTAATCTCATCAGATGGTATTGGCGATGCTCTTTTAATGATGATATCTTGCCAATATCTACATAAATTAGGTTATGAAGTAACGATATTTCATAATAACATAAAAGAATTAAAAAAATGGTTTCCCCAATATACCTTTCTCTCCTATCCATCTGTTGGGGAAGAAAAAAAGATCTTATCTTCTTTTGACAGAGTAATTCTGCAAAATGATAATTCAAATAGAATCTCTTTATTTAAAAATCATAGAAACGATACTAAAAATCTTCTTCATATAATCTATCCAACATATAAAAAAGAAAAGCATGGCAAATTATCAAAAGATGATCTTGTAATGCTAAAAAATACCCCCTTTGCAGAAAATCTATCAAAGACCTTAGCCAAGCTATTAAAAGTAGACCCCACAAAAGAAATAGGCATGCAAATACCTCCTCATTTAGAAAAGAAAAAGCATAAAACAAGGGTATTTATTCACCCTACAAGCAAAGATACTAAAAAGAACTGGTCAAAACATAAGTTTTTATACTTGGCGAAAAAATTACGAAAAAAAGGATTCCACCCTGTTTTTTC
>CAYUWE010000214.1:0-2622 GCA_964448255.1 uncultured bacterium
TTCTAAATTTCACAAAATTTTAGTGAAAAAATTTTGAACCCTTTCAAAAAATTAGATAGTTGCTACAATGGGTTATATATATGTAACCCTTAGGAGAATCTTAGTGTCTACAAAATCTAGAACAATAGACAATCTTGGTGTAGATATTTCTGTTCGCTACGCACAAGATAAAGAACTACAAGATACTAAATTTATTGAAGAATCAAGATCTATCCCCAAATTTATCGAACAAAGTGTTCTTACCCCTTATTATCCATCAGAACTAGATATATTATTCGGTGTTGAAAAAAGAAATGCTCCTTGGGCGGATTTCATTGCTCCTTTGAACTTCTTCCAGGGTATAAAAAATCTGTTCTCCTTTCAATTAATCCCAAGCTTAGGACCAATAGAAAAACAAGAAGAAGAAAAACAAAAAATTACTGACTATAAAAAGAAGAAAAAGAAAAAAAAGCTGTTTTCAAGAGAAGAGGAAGAAGAAGAAAAAGAAAGAGATGTATTGATCTCACTTTTTTCTTGCCTTCTGTTCTTAGATAAAAACTTAGAATCAACAAATGCTAAACGCGGGCAATATCAAAAAGGATAAGTATGGCTAAGATAAATTGGATGGATATTTTAGAATGGGGAGAAGAACAATTAGAAGATCTAAGAACTGTCGGTTATGCCTATATTAAACAAGGTGAATATGACGTTGCTTTAACATTTTTTAAAGCTCTGCAGATATTATCCCCTAATAATGCTTATGATCTGCAAACCCTAGGAGCAATACATCTGCAACTTGGTAAAAATTTAGAAGCTCTAAATTTTATCGATCAGTCTTTATCTATAGAACCTAATAACTATCATGCTTTATTAAACAGAGCAAAAGCCCTATTTTCCTTAGGATATAAAAAGCAAGGGATACTCCAAGCAAAAGAACTGCTCCCTTGTAAAGTAGAAAATATTGCTTCACTAGCAAGCGCTTTAATTATGACTTATAGTTAATCAAATTTAAATCGATAATTTTATTGATAGCTTTCTTCTCACATGATAAAGTGACGAAATGACAAAGCCTTTATTTTGCTAAAACGGCATTATATGACTCAAATATGTAAAGATACAGAAATATGGGAAGAATTCATTCAATGTATCAGAAAAAATTGTTCTGAAATTGAATATGAAAATTGGTTTGCCCCAATAAAAGTAATAAAATCTGATAAACAATCTATCACACTAGAAGTTCCTAATATCTTTGTTAAAGAATACCTTTTAGATAATTACAAAAAGGATTTATTAAACTTTTTCCCAAGTCCAAATTCTAATGATCCTGCAATAGAATTTATCGTCGCTAAAAAAAATGCCAAAATAGAAATAAAACCACCTCCTCCAACACCTAAAAAAAATGATTTCGAAGCACAGCTTAATCAATTTTATACCTTTGATAATTTTATAGAAGGTCCAACTAATCAATTCGTAAAATCTGCTGCAATAGGTGTAGCATCAAAACCTGGAAAAACATTTAACCCCTTATTTATACATGGTGGCGTTGGCCTTGGAAAAACTCACCTTCTTCATGGAATTGGGCATTATGTAAAGAAACATCATAAAAAGATGTCAGTGCAATGTATCACTACAGAAGCTTTTATTAATGATTTAGTAACAAATCTTCGTAATAAATCTGTCGATAAAATGAAACGTTTTTATAGAAACTTAGATATTTTATTAGTAGACGACATTCAGTTCTTGCAAAATAGATTAAATTTCGAAGAGGAATTTTGTAATACTTTTGAATCTCTAATTAACCAAAATAAACAAATAATAATTACCTCTGATAAACCACCAGGACAGTTAAAATTATCTGAAAGAATAATTGCTAGAATGGAATGGGGATTGGTTGCTCATTTAGGTATTCCAGAATTAGAAACAAGAGTAGCTATAATTGAGCATAAAGCTTCCTTAAAAGATATTGTAATTCCAAATGAAGTAGCCTTTTTCATTGCTGATCATATATATAATAACATTAGACAACTTGAAGGAGCTATCAATAGACTTAGCGCCTTTGCAAGGCTCATGCACTGCGACATAACAGTAGAGCTAGCAGAAAATATCTTAAAAGAACTTCTAGATTATCATGCAGATAATAAAAAAATAACAGTAGAGGGCATATTAAAAAGTGTCTCCACAGTTTTTGAAGTTAGAGTAAGTGAAATAAAAGGTGAATCTAGACTAAAAAATATTGCTAAAGCAAGACAAGTGGCAATGTATCTAGCTAAAGAACTTATAGATGAATCTCTAATGAAAATTGCCTCTTCTTTTGGTGGGAAAACCCATTCTACCCTGATTCATGCATGGAAGAAAATTGCAGAGCAACTAGATAAAGATTCAGCTCTTCAAAAACAAATTTCTATAGTTAAAAGAAATATCGAAAGCTAATTTGGCTTAAATAATGATAAAATCTGTTTGCTTTCATCTTCTTTATCATAACAATCAGTAATTCCAATAGAAATTAACGTCTCATTTTTCTTATGTAAGAATAATGAAAACTTTTTTGTTAATTTTTTGATAAATTCTTTTCTCTTTTTACTACAGCCTTTCGGGTAATATGGAAATACCAATATAGGATATGAAAGCTCACTAATACAATAT
>CAYUWE010000215.1:0-2616 GCA_964448255.1 uncultured bacterium
TAAAAAAGAAGAAAAAAAACAAGAGCCAATTGATTTCTTGAAAAATTATGTAAAACCACACAGTAAAGTAGCAAGAGATGTTACAGATAAAGACATAAAGATCGTCCAAAATGATGCTCATATTTTATTCAACCTATGTTTTACTCAAACCGGTATATATCCAGGTGGGTTTGCTGTAGCTCACCCGCAAATAAACAATAAGGATCCACTACGGTTCTTTGTTACTGCTGATAAAAGAATTATTATTAATCCAGTAATAATAAGACATACTAATTCTTTTATTGACAGTGTTGAGGGGTGCTTAAGTTTTCCTAACGACCAACCAATTACTGTTCCACGT
The DNA here is from genome assembly GCA_964448255.1 of uncultured bacterium. GTDB lineage: Bacteria > Chlamydiota > Chlamydiia > Chlamydiales > SM23-39 > CAYUWE01. The sequence goes on from CAYUWE010000215.1 coordinate 341, forward strand.
TGGAATAAAATAGAGGTTGAATATAGAACAGTTGAGCCAATAGATAAGGATAATGTTGGATTATCTGATGTTATTAAAGAAGGTCTATCTGGAAGAGACAGTAAGGTATTTCAACATGAAATTGATCATTTTGATGGTCTAAATATTTATGAATCTAATTTCGAAGAAAAAAAATATGGAAAAATATAAAGAGGAATATGATGAATTTTTATCTAATTATTCAAAAGGACAAACATCAGCCGATGATATCGGAGAGATGATTGTCAGGCTCGCACAATATTATGCGGACAAAAATACTCTAATGGGGGTACAATATGGTAATTTAAATGCAAAAGCTGCAGAATTTATAATAAAAGAAGATGAACAAACAGGTAAACCAATTTCAGCTGTTAAGGCTGAAACATTAACAAAGGCTACAGAAGAAGCAACAATGTATGATAAATCAAGGAGGGATGTTCAAAATATAGAGCAAATGATAAATGCCTTAAAATCATTACAAAAGGGTGTAATGAATGAATATAGCCATGTAGGTGGAGCATAGAGTTATCTAGTTGTGCTCATTTAACCTTAATGCTTGTTGTTAAAAAGTGCCAAATTTGTGGTACATTATTTGAGCCAAGAACATACAAACATATACATTGTAGTAGAAAGTGCTTCAAGCAATCATATAAAAAAAGATTAAAGGATAGTGATTACCCTACATATATATGTTATAAATGTGGCATAAAAACAAAACTGACCTTCCATCCAAGGTCAAGTAGAGAAAAATGGAGCAAATTTAAATGCCCAAGTTGTAATTGTAGTAACTATATGGGAGGCGGGGAATAGACCCCGCCTTTTATTATTATTTTGGTGTTACTATTGTTCTATTCAATACATTTGCTATTTCGGTAGCTATCCTTTCTATTTGTTTTTTATCTAATTCATCTATATTTTCAGCTAAACTGAATACTCTTGATAAAAAACTAAATGTTATCGGTTGATCTTCTGTTTTAATATTGCTCATATATTCTCTTAATGTTGATCCAGTGACCCCTTCTGCTAATGCCTCTGCCTCTCTTCTTTCTAAAACATTTGATTCCCACCTTAACCTTTCCTTAAAGTTTTCTTTACCTAAGAATTCTCTTATATGACTAGTCATATTATAGAAACCAGGGAATTCTTTACCTGTACCAGCTGTAAATTTGATTTTTTCATTTATTGACTTTTGTTGCTTCATTATATCAGTAAGTTTATCTGGTAATTTATCGAATCTTTCAAGTTTAACTGAATTTTCAAGTTGCTTTGTTGCCTCATCTGTATTAAGTTTAAACATTTGGCCACCCTTTTCAACACTTTCTTTTTGAATTTTTTCTAATTTTTTACTATCTATGTATCCTTCTCTGAAATTCTTTCTTCTCTTACCCATTATATCAATAAATGTATTCCACAATAATTTAACTTTATCATTTTGTGCTGTTTCAGCTGATTTATCAAACATATTACCAACCTTAAATTGACCAGGTTTTTCTAGTATTGTTTCCTTTGCTAATCTTGCTTCTTTAAATTCTGCTATTTCCAGTGGTGTTAAATCTGCTGTTTTTGGGCCCTCTTTTGGTGGTCTTAATCTTTCCTCAAGTAGTGAGCTATAATATTCACCACTCCTAGTTCTCTCGTCATCCATTTTATCTAATGTCTTTTCGACATCTTTATTGGTCTTTATTCTCTTTTTCATACTACCCCACCCCTCTATTTTAACAACTTTTTTGGCTTCTTCTTTACCAAATCTTTCTTGAACATCTTTTTTGATTTCTTTTATTGTATTTTGAGTTTTTTTAACTTCTTTCTCTGCAATTTTCATCGTCTCCTTTGAAACCTTTGCCTTTAGATTTATATCTCTTGGAAGATCTGCAACTGGTTCTAGTTTTATTCTTTGTGGTATTTGTCCAACCTCTTCTTTTATAATTCTGTCAGTCCTAAGTAACATCTCACTTACAGATTGTCTTTGTTTTGGTTGTAATAATCCAAAGTATCCACTAGATCCTATTATTCCATCATAAATATTTCTCCCCTCTCTGGTTAGTTGATTATTTGCTTTTGCTTCTTTGAAAAAGTTAACAACGTGACCAACGCTAATTGTATTACCTTTAGACTTAATAGAAGCTGCTATTGTATTAATTTGATCAGTCGATTTTTTATAATCTGGCAAATAATAACTATTCATTTTATTAATAAACCTTTCTGGACTTACAGCGAATTCCTTTTCAAATAAATTAATTAAGCCAATAAATGCTCCC
>CAYUWE010000216.1:0-2599 GCA_964448255.1 uncultured bacterium
AATTTAAATAAGTTTATTTTTTATTTTTTAATTAAAACAAATAAATGTAATAATCTTTGGCTTTTTGTAATTTTGAGGAAATTTTTTATGAGCTCTAAAGGATTAAAGTTGTGTGGCGAAACTTTAGGATTGATGGCTAACCCTGGCAGATTATGGATTAATGTAGCTATAGGAAGAGAATATGATGAAAAATGCACTCTTTGTTTACAAAAGATACATAAAGTTGCTTATTGTGTATTTGTTTATGTAATAAAAGCTTTTGGACCTAGTAAAATTTTTGCTGCTCATGAAGAATGTTGTATAAAACGAAGCATTTTAGAAAGAGAAGATTGGATAGATAATTATACTATTAATGTGTCACAAAAAATATTATTGTATGACGCTATTCGTGTATTTGTAATGGATAGATTTGACAGTCAAGATGAAAGGATGTTTTCATATCGATTAAAATTTAAAAAAGGTGAACTTCATTTAATTAATTGGTGATTAATCGGCTTTCTTGCAAATGATATTTGCAGAATTATAAGTGTAATAAACCCTATAAAATAACTTAAAATCATAGAGCTAGTAAATCCAAAAATTATATAGCAACCTATTGTAACTAACGCAATTATAAAAGCCTGGGGAAAGACAGTTTTTGCATGGTATAAAGGTGTCAGGCCACAGACTTTTGCGTTTACAATTATACGATCTGAATATGGAATCATTTGTGTACCAATAATAGACCCTGAAATAACTGCTGCTGATACAATAGGTATTAAAGAAGCCTCATTTGTTATGTGCATTGTAAAAGTATAGGCTACTGGCATAATTATAGCTATAGAACCCCAGCTATATCCAACAGCTATAGTTGCTAAAATACTCATAATAAAAATCAAAGCAGGGAGGTATTTTACATCTAAGAATTTTTGAGTAAGAGTAGCAAGATACGTTCCAGCACCTACTTTCCCTGACATTTCAACAAAGCTATTAGCAATTAGTATTATTAAACATAGAGGTATCATGCTAAAAATGCCTTTTGAAATCCCAGAAAGCAGTTCTTTTTTTGTTAGAATCGTTTTTTTTATTAAGAAAAGTAAAGACTGCATACCTAGTGCAATAAGAGATCCTATTGCTAAACTTTCTATAGTTTTAGCATTAGATATTATGCTCTCGATAGTAATAGGATTGCTATTGATAATGCTAAATATATATCCTGAAAAGATAAAACCAATTGTTGGAAGAAAAATTAGAGATAATATTGGAATTAGAAAGAAATATAGACCTATCTTTTCTTCTTTTTCTCCAACAACATCTTTTGGAGTGATATGTTTTTTATCTAATTTATAGCTAAACCACCTACCTGAAATAGCGACTAATAGTGATAGGAAAATTGAAAAGCATGTACCCATATGATAAGGAATAGCATTTATAAGAAACTCTGTAAGAGAATTATAAATTCCAACAAATTCCCCTGATTTTGACATCACTGTTCCTTCGAATACTGCCCATGATGAAATAAGCATAATTGAAGGAGTATCGCATGATGAGACAGTAATATATGAGAAGAGAGATGGAGAATTATTATTTTTTTCAGAGAGTCTTCTCATAGAAGAGCTATTTATTAACATGCTGGCATAGTAGCTAAAGAAAATAAATACCCCGATAAACCAAGTAGATATTCTAACTTTTCTTTTTGAATTAATATGGTGAAGTAATTTTTCAGAAAAGGAATAAAGAGAGCCGCTTATTTTAATGATATTTAATATAGCTCCAATAATTAATAAGAAAAACGCTGTTATTATCATTTCTTTATCGGTGAATATAGCTATAAAATAATGGAATATATTTTTACATCCACCGATGAAGGAAAAATGAGCTATAGTAAAAGACCCTGTGATTAATCCAAAAATAAGAGCCCATCCAATTCTACGTAGAAAAATGGCGCATAAAAGAGTTACACAAATCGGTAATAGCGAGAAAATACCATAATTTTCCATGAACCTCTCCAGAATTTATAAATTGATTGAAATAAAGGATTTTTGCAAGATTTTTTGTATAAGAGAAAAATTTTATGAATATTTTTAAGTTTTTAAAAAATAAAAAAGTCAAAAGATCTGTTACTTTTGCAACGAGCTGTTTTGAAAAAGATTGGAAAGCTATTTTATTAAATAGGGAATATCTAAAGGAAAAATTGATTGAAAATCATGGCTATGATTTTGATGAAAAGATATTAATTATCAACAATGTAAATGATCCAAAGCCAGTTATAGAAACAGCTGAAAAATATAAAAATGAAAATGTGTTAACAAAAGTTTTCTTAGCTAAAGAAAAGAAAGATGATGTTTTATCATTTTTTTCATTGAAAAAAGAAAATTTTCCAAATGAATGGGTATATTATAATGCACTAGCACCTCTTAGTGCGATTTATCATTGCACTACGGATTATCTTCTATATGTTACTGGTGATAGTTTCATGAAAGACAAGGTTATGTGGATAGATAAAGCGATTATGTTAATGGAAAATAATCCTTCTTTTGTAGTGGCAAATCCTTTGTGGAATGATAATTATAAAGAAGCAAAAAAATGTCGTATGTGTGGGAATGAAAACCTTGATTTA
>CAYUWE010000217.1:0-2575 GCA_964448255.1 uncultured bacterium
GCATAATGGTATATAATCATGTAAATGATCTTAATACAATGGATGTCAATCAATTTTTAAATTTATTATTTGAAAATAATATTAAACCACAAGTACATAGAGAACCTGTAATATCTGCTCCCAATAACATGATGATTACCTGGGATAGAACAAAATAATAGTTCAAAAGGACAATGAGTTTTTTATTAATATCTATTGTGATATATTACATGTCATATTTACGTGAGGTAATATGACAAAAGTAAATGTAGGGTTAATACAAACTAAAGCTTTCGAAGATAAAGAAAGAAATTTAGAAAAGCATCTTGAGCTAATTAGAAAAGCAGCAAAAGATGGAGCAGAAGTAATCTGCCTTCAAGAGCTTTTTTTAACAAAATATTTTTGTCAAACTGAAGATTCAAAATTTTTTAAACATTCTGATACCATCCCCGGAAATTTAACTAAAATCCTATCAGAGCTATCAAAAGAATTAAAAATTGTATTAGTAGCATCATTATTTGAAAAACGTACTCAAGGGCTATATCACAACACTGCTGTTATTTTTGATGCTGATGGATCTATTGTTGGAAAATATAGAAAAATGCATATCCCCGATGATCCCGGGTTTTATGAAAAATACTACTTTACTCCTGGGGATTTAGGATTTAGAGCTTTTAATACAAAATTTGGGAAAATTGGACTTTTAATATGCTGGGATCAATGGTTTGTTGAAGCTGCAAGATTAGTAGCATTAGATGGTGCCCAGATAATATTTTATCCTACAGCTATAGGCTGGGGGGATGATGAAGAAAATAATGCAAAAAGGCAACAAATAGAAGCTTGGCATACTATGCATAGATCTCACTCTATTTCTAATGGTGTTTTTGTAGCAGCTGCAAATAGAATAGGAAAAGAAGATAAAATAACTTTTTGGGGAGAGTCTACCATATTCGACCCTCATGGAGAATTATTAGTAAAAGGCTCTCAAAATAATGAAGAAATATTAATCACACAGTGTGATTTTAAGAAAATAGATTCAATGCGTGAAGGATGGCCTTTTTTTAGAGATAGAAGAATAGACGCATATCAAAATCTTTTAAATAGATATATAGACATCAATGAATAAGACACCAAAAGATTTGGGCTATAAAATGCCCGCGGAATGGGAAAAACAAGAAGCTATATGGCTTACTTGGCCCAAAAATATTGAAACATGGGAAGATATAAAAGATATTCAAAAAACATACCTTCAAATTATTGAAATAATCACATCTTATGAAAAGGTAAATCTACTTGTAGATAATTTAGAAACTCAAAATTTTATATCAAAAACTATATCTTCAAAAAATTTAGAATTTTTTCAAATACCAACAGTAGATTCATGGATAAGAGATTACGGCCCTACATTTGTTATTAATAATGATAAATTAGCAATGATAAATTGGACATTCAATGCTTGGGGAAATAAATATGAGGAACTAGCTAAAGATGACTGTGTTCCATTAATGATAAATAAAAAGCTAAACCTTCCTATATTTACACCAAATATAGTTTTAGAAGGTGGATCTATTGATGTTAATGGAAAAGGAACTGTTTTGGTTACAAAACAATGCCTTTTAAATCCTAATCGCAACCCTTCTTTGTCAAAAACGGATATAGAACAAGTTTTAAAAGATTATCTAAATGTTGAGAAAATTATTTGGCTAAATTCTGGAATTATCGGAGATGATACAGATGGTCATGTTGATGATATAACAAGATTTATTTCTGAAGATATAATTGTTACTGCAATAACAGAAAATACAGATCCAAATTATCAAGCATTAGAAGAAAATTATAAAATACTAAAAAACCTATCTAATAAGCCATTTTCGATTGTAAAACTTCCAATCCCTAAAAAAAATTACAATAAAAATCTTCCAAAAAGCTACTGCAATTTTTTAATCACAAATAACTGTGTATTAGTTCCTATATATGACGATGAAAATGATAAAAAAGCTCTTTCTATACTAAAAGAGCTTTTTACAAATAGAGATGTAATAGGGATTAATAGTGAAAAAAATAATATATGGCTTAGGCTCTATTCATTGCCTAAGCCAACAACAACCATCTGTTAGGCACTGACTTTTTGGTATTCTTGCTCTAAAGCTTTTTTCATCTCAAAGATTTTCTGAACGTATTTTCCAGTTTCTGTAAGCTCATATTTTTCTATTCTACCATCTTTTGCTACTTCAACATCAACAACGTGCATACCTGTACTTGCCCATCCATTTTCCCATTCAAAGTTCTTATAAAGTGTCCAGAAGGTTAATCCTTTCAAGTCAATATTCGCTTCTGGAAGCTTTTGTATTTTCTCATAAAGAGCTTTATTTGTTGGCTGTCCAATTATTGTAAATAGATGTTGTTTTAACTTTTCTTGGTCTTCAGCATCATTACATCTTGTTAAAGCGATAATTGTAAAAATGATTTCATAACCTAATCTTTTTACTTTTTCATCATTTGCATAGAATTCTTCACCATCATGCTGCACTTTCGTATCAAACCCTGTTTCTGAAATCAATACAGGCCTTTGTATCTCATCAGCTTCTGTTAATAC
>CAYUWE010000218.1:0-2555 GCA_964448255.1 uncultured bacterium
ATATATTAGTTATCGAAAAAGCAAAAATTAAAATAATAATTTACAAATGAACATTTCTCTACAAAGTAATGTAAAAGAAATTTTTACAAAAAAAAGATGTATTGAAGTATTAGAAAAAATGCATCTTTCAAGATTTTTAGATAAGAAAATGAGTATTCTTGTTAAACAAAACAAAGGAACGACATTTTTCTTATCTTCTCAAGGACATGAGATGGTAGGTGTTGTTGGAGGGATGTCTTTTATACCTAAAAAGGATTGGGTTTTTCCATATTACAGAGATAAGTCCTTTGTTATTGGCCTTGGCGGATCTATTGAAGATATAATGACAGCATTTTTAGCAAGAGAGGGAAAAAATCATTCTAAAGGTAGAATGATGTTAGATCATTTCTCTGATCCCACTTTACGTATTCCTTGTCAATCTAGCTGTGTAGGGTCACAGTTTTTACAAGCTGTTGGAAGAGCTAAGGCTATAAGCATACAAGGTAGGGATGAAGTAGTTTATGTTTCTGCAGGTGATGGAGCAACATCACAAGGTGATTTCCATGAAGCTTTAAATTTTTCATGTATTCATAATTTACCTATAGTTTTTGTTATTCAAGATAATCGTTATGCAATCTCTGTAACAGCAAAAGAGCAAACAGCAGGCGCAGCTATAGAAAAAGTAGCAAAGGGTTATGAAGGATTAGATATATTTACAGTTGATGGAACTAACTTTTTTCAAATTAATGAAAGCTTTGAAAAAGCTATTTTAAAAGCAAGAAGTAATAAAGGTCCCTCTTTAATAGTAGCAAAAGTAGCTAGATTAAATTCCCATACAATTAGCGATGACCAAAATAAATACAAAGATGAAAAAACAATACTAGAAGAGAAGAAAAAAGATCCTATAGCTATTTTTGAAGAGTATTTAATAAATGAGGGTATTCTTACAAAAGAAGAGATAGAAAGAAAAAAAGAAAAGATAATCAAAGAAATAGAAAATATATCCATAAACGCAGAGAAAGTACCTTTCCCCAAAAAAGAAGATGTAGAATCTTTTGTATTTAAACCATTTTCTTTTCCTGAAGCTAAATCAAAGAAAAGAGGTGATCCAATTGTTATGATGGATGGATTAAATAAGGCTCTTATTGAAGAGATGGAAAAAGATCCTCATATAATAGTTTTTGGACAGGATGTTGCAGGAAAAAAAGGTGGGGTTTTTGGTATTACAAAGAATCTCACTGATAAATTTGGGAAAGATCGTTGTTTTAATACCCCTTTAGCAGAATCTACAATTGTTGGTGTAGCGATTGGAATGGCATTTGATGGCATGCATAAGGTAGTAGCAGAAATTCAGTTTATAGATTATGTATGGACAGGGATAAATCAATTAGTAAATGAACTTGCAAGTATACATTATCGTTCTGCTGGGCAATGGCATTGCCCTATAGTTATACGTATGCCTTATGGAGGGTATATTCAAGGAGGGCCATATCATTCTCAGAGTATAGAAGCTATATTCACACATATTCCGGGGTTAAAAGTTGTTGTTCCTAGTAATGCATGCGATGCTAAGAGGTTATTAAAATCTGCTATTATAGATCCAAATCCTGTTATTTTCTTAGAACATAAGTCTTTATATAGACAGCAAATATTTGCTAAAAATAATGAACCTACAAAAGATGAGTATTTACCATTTGGAAAAGCAAAAGTTGTAAAGAAAGGGAAAGATATCACTTTAGTTGCTTGGGGGCTTATGGTAGCTATGTCTTACGAAGTAGCTAATAAATTTGAAAAACAAGGGATAAGTGTTGAAGTAATAGATTTAAGAACGCTTGTTCCTCTAGATTTTGAGTGTGTATTACAATCTTTGAAAAAGACAAGCAAGTTATTAATAGTTCATGAAGCTGCAATGAATTGTGGGTTTGGAGCAGAACTAGCAGCAAGAGCAGCAAATGAAGGCTTTTGCTATTTAGATGCTCCTGTTAAGAGGGTATGTGCAAAGAACTGTCCTATTTCTTATTGTAAGGATTTAGAAGATGCTACTCTTCCACAATTAGAAGATATTGAAACAGCAATAGTAGAGTTAAACAATTTCTAAATAGTTGTTTTTTTCTTGTTTGGTTTCTTCTTTTTTTTCTTTATTTTATCAAATTGGACAATGCTGTTATTTGCTATTACATTTTTTATAAATCTTTGATTTAACCTTTCAAAATCTTTTAGTTTTTTCTGTATTGAGGCTTCTTTCTTGTTAGGTTTTTTTATTGTCTTTAGGTATTTATTATCCATGTATAATAAATGAGAAAGCAAACTATCTTGAGTTTTTTGATGATCTAAAATTTCTTTTTCTGAAAGTGAGTGCATAGAAATATCTGCTAGGTGTTTAGCATTATTTATTAATTTATCCAATATAGAATCAATTTCACAAAGTATGTCTTCTTCCACCATAATTTTACCTACTTTTCCTTTAGCTTCATTTTTTTAATGGGAATAAAATTTGTCAAACAAAAAAGAAATATTGATTTTTCATTAGTCTATTTAGTATTTTCTTATAAAAATTTATAAAAATTTATGAATGG
>CAYUWE010000219.1:0-2540 GCA_964448255.1 uncultured bacterium
AAAACAGACCAAAGAGGAAATTATCAACCTCTTAAAAGAAAAAGATAACCAATATTGGCGATGAATATGAAGAGATGGAAAAGGTGGTAAATGATTTATACGATAAAAAAGATGTTATTACAACACAATTGATAGATGTAAAAAGTGATTTATCTGTTTCTGAATCATTAAAAAGTGACAATGAACAAAATAAAAAAGAAATAATAAAAATAAAAGCGAAAATAAAGAAAGACGTGGAAATGATTGAAAACCTAAAGTTATTAAAAGAATCTTTCAGTCAAAACGGTTTAAAGGCAATGATCATAGATTATATTATTCCTAGGCTAGAAGATAAGGTAAATGATATTTTATCCAAATTATCTGACTTTAGAATAAGTCTAGATACACAGAGAGATGGTGTTAGTGAGGATACATTACTGGAGGGTCTATTTATTAGCATATTTAATGAAAATGGAGAGGAGTTTGATTTCGACAATTATTCAGGCGGAGAGAAGTTAAAAATAGTTGTAGCGATCTCTGAGGCGCTCTCAGAGGTCCAAAATGTGGGCTTTAGGGTATTAGATGAGTTATTTATCGGATTGGACGAAGAAAGTACTGAAAACTTCGCTGAGGTGATGGAAACACTACAAGAAAAATTCAAACAAATAGTTTGTATTTCTCATTTAAGAAATATAAAAGATATGTTTGATAAAAAAATAATTATTAGAAAAACTAATGGTTCATCCGTAATATCTAAATAATATGCTTAAAAAAATCTTAAAAAAAATAATGGGATTGCCAGACAATAACAAAGACCTTCTATCTTCCAAGGTCCCAGGTAAACATGATTTTAGTGTAGGAAGCCTTATTTCAAATGGTGAAAAAAGAAGAGTTGTTTTAACAAAACCAATAATGAGAAATGGTGAATGGATAATGTTAATTTCTGATTACCAATGGGATTGTTTTGATGATATTACAAAGTATGGTGAAGAAGTTAAATGTATTGATTGGTATTTAATAAGTAAATAAATAAATTTATGAGGTATTATTTGATGGCTTTGTGGGTTAATTTCGGATATTGGGCATTCGGGTTTCCGATGATAGATATATACTTACCAGATGATAATGTGGTTGGTGTAACCTTCTCAAAAGACGAAAAATATATTAAACACGTACAAAAATATGAAATTTAAAGGACAACATTATAACAACGGAACAGACAAAGTTATTAAAATAGACAAAACATCAAGAATAAGGGTCGAAAAAAGAAACTTTATATTAGAATACAGAGAAAAGGCTAAAAATAAAAAAACAGGAAAAGAAAGTCTAAATTGGGTACTTGATGGATATTTTGGTACGATTGAGTCTTTAGCAGAAGAATGGGTTCAAAACGCTATATGGCGCTCTGAGGAGCCCGTACAGGACGTTAAACAGTTAATTAAGGTTATTGAGGATGCCGATAATTATATGAGAAAGATTTTTAAATTTACTAAATATACTCATTTGAATAAAGTATAAAAATATGGCTAGTAAAAAAAAGATTATAAAAGCATATACAGATTATTATTCATGGTATAATAACGGAAATGAGGATAAACATGAAAAAGCTGTTATTATTAAAGAATTCGAAGAATTTTCAATTGAGGAAATTCTAGAAATAATACATGAAAGATGTTTAGGTTGTGGCGAGGGAACAGAACATGCTGTTGAACATTGTGAATTTCCAGAGTGCCAATTATATAATTATCGTAATAAAAAAACTTATGCAACAAAAAATAGAAAAAATAATTGATGAACACATTAAAAGGGATGGACTTGAAAGCTTAAAACAGTTTTTAGCTGAATCAGATTTCTACACAGCTCCGGCATCAACTGAATTTCATGGTAGTTCTGAGGGTAAATTAGCAGAACACTCTTTAATGGTATATAAACAATTATCTAAAAAAAATAAAGATTACTTACTTGGGTATAGTGAAGAAACTATCGCTATAACTGGCCTATTTCATGACCTTTGTAAAACAAACTTCTACAAGAAAAGCGAAGAAAAACCAACAATGTCGCAGATTAACTATCTAACATCACTTCTTAAAGGTTGCGATGGAGATACTGCCATTATTGATACGCTTTCTAAGATGGATGCATCAAGGGCAATAGACCACTTAAAAAATGGCGGTACCCCAGAAACTATACCACCAAAACAAGATGTCTGGGTTGTTGATGATAAATTACCGATAGGTCATGGGGAGAAATCTGTATATATGATTCAAAAACATATACAACTAACAGATGAGGAAGCTATAGCAATAAGGTGGCATATGGTTGCATTTGATGCTGGTATTCATTTTAACTATCCATCTGGATTTCCATTTAGGAAATCAATGAAAGAGAACAAGTTATTAACAATATTATCTGCATCTGACATGGAGGTTAGTAATCTATTAAATATATAACTATGGATAAAAAAGAAGAAAAAAAACAAGAGCCAATTGATTTCTTGAAAAATTATGTAAAGATATAGCTACTAAAAATATACCAGAGAATGCTCCAATTGGAGAAATGGT
>CAYUWE010000220.1:0-2526 GCA_964448255.1 uncultured bacterium
CGATAATGAGTTTAATCAATTCCCCTTCAAATCACTCTTAAAAGAAGAAAAAAATATTTTTTCAAATTTCATAGATTATATCATCTTAAACTCTTCTAATACGAAACAACTACCCCTTGGAAATAGCTTTTCTATACATCATATTGCTGGAAGCAATGATGAAATAGAAAGGTTGGTTCGTATAGCGACTGGAAAAGCAATAAATCTAGTTTTAGGAAGTGATGGCGCTAGAACATTTGCACATATTGGAGTTATTCAAGCTCTAATAGAAGAAAAAATACCAGTAGATAGGATAGCTGGAAGTGGGCTTTCTTCTCTAATTGCTGCTATGTATGCAATGGATAGAAATATCTCAAAAGTAAAATCAGAGCTAATACCAATTTTCAAAAACTTAGAAAAATACCTTGATTATACCCTACCTATTAGATCTCTATTAAAAGGGAAAAAAATTTATCAGTTATTTGAGAGTATTTTTTCTAATAAAAGAATAGAAGAGCTACCTATTTCCTTTTTTTGTATTGCTTCTTCCTTAGATACTATAGAACCTATCGTCCATACCGATGGTGAATTAACCCCTGCTATTTTTTCATCTATGGCAACACCTGGAATACTTCCCCCATATTATCATGATGATATTTTCCTTGTTGATGGCAGCTTAAGCAATATCTTGCCAGTCGATATTATGTCAAAACTAACACAACATGGATTTATTATTGCATCAGATGTGGAAATGGCAAGCGAACCTAAATATACTGATCCTATACCTAGTGTAGTATCAGGATGGAAGGAAATAATTAAAAAGTTTATTCCATTTATCAAAAAGAAAAAAATGCCAACAATTTTCCATACTTTGATATCTTCAGCATCACTTTTTGGAAAATATAAAAAAGAATTAATCTATCAACAAAACGTAGCAAATATTATTATATCTCCATTGCTAAAAGATATCGGTGTAATGGATTTTTATAAAATCGAAGAAATTATTCAAAAAGGATATAATTACACCAAAGATAATATGAAAATAATTAAAGAAAAAATTAGAGAAGCCAATGATTTCACGAAATGATCCATGCTGGTGTGGAAGTAATAAAAAATGGAAAAAATGCCATTATCCAAAGAAAAATAACTCTTCATTTTTAAAGACAAAAGATTCTTATTTCAAAAAGTACGGAATAATCATAAAAAATGAAAAAGAAATAGAAGGTATAAAAAAAGCATGCGCTTTAGCTTCAAAAATTTTAGATATACTCTGCTTACATGCTAAAGAAGGTGTTACCACACTAGAACTAGATAATCTATCAATGCAGTTACATAAAGAAAATAATGCTACACCAGCACCCATTGGCTATGGAACACCTCCTTATCCTAAAAGCATATGTACATCATTAAATGAAGTTATCTGCCATGGTATCCCTGATAATACAGCTTTAAAAGAAGGAGATATATTAAATATCGATGTAACAACTATTCTTGATGGATATTATGGCGATACCAGTAGAATGGTAACTATAGGTAAAATATCAAAGGAAAAACAACTGCTCATTGATGTAGCATATGAATGCTTAAAAAAATCTATTCAAGCCTGCCGCCCAAATATGCCATTAAATAAAATTGCAGAAGTTATAGAAGATATAGCAAGAAAGAATAACTGCTCTGTTGTATATCAATTCGTTGGACATGGCGTGGGATTAGATTTCCATGAACCCCCACAAATTCCTTTTCATTATAATCCTATTACAACTCCCCTTACTGAAGGAATGGTTTTTACAATTGAACCAATGATAAATTTAGGTGTTGCTGAAGGAATAATAGATGCAAAAGACAAATGGACGGCTAGAACAAAAGATTCTAAACCCAGCGCACAATGGGAGCATACCATACTAATAACAAATAATGGTTATGAAGTATTAACCCTTGCTCCTAATGAAAAAATTTAACTAAAAAATGCTCGCGCCACCACATATAGCAATGCATGCTTGCGTTGAAAGCCCTAAGCCACCTATACCAGATATTGCATGACAAGCTGTATGACATCCCACTTTAAAAACTCCTGACCAAAAACCTGAAGCTATAACACCGCGAGCTATCGCTCCAGACAACATTGTTCCTCCTACTATATTACCTACAATACCACCTACTACACCTATACCTCCAAGTAGAAAACCTTCACCTTTTGGCAAACATGCTAAAGTAGTTAAAGCTAATGCTGGAAGGGCATATTTATTAAGCCTACTAGCAATAACCTCAACATCCGCTATATGCACATTAGGTAACCTTTGTGTTACGCCTCTATATGCATTCTGAACTGGTCCTAAAACCATAAAAAAACCTCCTTAATGAAATTTAAATACAAAATTAAACTATTTTAAATATTCGGCTTATATTTACACAATATAAATCAATCAAAAAGAAGGAAAGATTTGTGGAAAAATGAAATGAAACTTTTCTCTATGAATCTAATGAAAAAAATTATTTTTTCTAAGTTCTCATTTTCTCTTTCTAAATTTTGAATTTCTTTTTCTAATG
>CAYUWE010000221.1:0-2518 GCA_964448255.1 uncultured bacterium
ATTAATTACAAATGACACAGGTCCTCTTCATTTAGCATGTGCATTAGAAAAAAAAGTAATCACTCTTTTTTCTCCAACAAATCCTAGTATTTGTGGTCCATATAATAATAAATTTGCTAAAACGCTTTATGTAAAACCAACATGCTCTATTTGCATAAAAAGAAAATGTAAAAATCCTTTATGCTTATTACAAATTTCCCCCTATAATGTACTAGAAGAAACAAAAAAAATGTTAAGTTATGGAAAATGAAAAAATAGCTATAATTATTGTTAACTGGAATGGTAAAAATGACACTATATCATGTTTAAATTCTCTAAAACATCTAACTTATCCTTTTTATGAAATAATTTTAGTAGATAATGGTTCTACAGATGATTCTGTTGAAATTATAAAGAAAAAATTTCCCAATATTACCATTTTAGAAACTCATAAAAATTTAGGGTTTGCTGGTGGTAATAACTATGGAATAAAATACGCGCTTAACAAACAATGCTTCAAATATTTTTTCCTTTTAAATAACGATACTATTGTCGACAAAGATATTTTATCAGCATTTATACAAGCTTCTAAAAAAAATGAAAAAGCAGGTATTTTTGGCGGTAAAATCCTTCGCTACAGTGACAGAGAGACAATAGATCATTTTGGAGGATATTGGGATAATTCTATTGCAGAATTTACAGCACTTGCAAGAGGTGAAAAAGCAAATACATATTTAGATTATAAAAAAGTAGATTATGTATGCGGCTGCTGTTTTTTTATAAAAAAAGAAGTAATAGAAAAAATAGGTTTGTTAGAAGAGAAATTCTTTTTAATTTGGGAAGAAGCAGACTTTTGTTTTAGAGCGAAAAGAAATGGCTTTGAAATAATCTCTGTTCCTTTTGCAATATTATGGCATAAGGTTTCTGCTTCATTTAATGGAAAAAAACCGCATATGCATTACTACTGGTGGAGAAACCGTCTTTTATGGATTGAGAGGAATTGCAAAAAAGAAGAAATGCAAAAAATATATAAAAATCTCATTTTAAGAGAAATAAAACACATATTTAAACTTCGTTATTTAAAAAGCCCCTTATTAATTTTTAGTTTTTTTTCTCCCTCATATAAGAAAAGAAAAGAAAAGTTACTATGCTACAAAGCTGGCGTAAGGGGCATTAGAGACTACTTTTTAAAACGTTTTGGGAAAGGACCAAATTGGATAAGTAAATAAAAAATACCTTCTCCACAAAAAATAATTTCTTCTCAAAGTACAAATCATGTTATAAAAAAAGATACAGGGGCTGTTGAGAAAAATTTAAGTTATTGTTTGTTATGAATAAAATTGTTACAAAAAGTTTTCATTTAGGAAAAATATTATTTGCTGTTCTTTTATTTTCTCTTTTCACTTCATGTGGAGAAAATCAATCGATTGTAAATAATGTTGATGAAAGAGAAGCTAATGAAATTATTGTTTTCTTAGCATCAAAAGGTATTTCTGCACAAAAAATTAAAGCCGTATCAAGCGGTGTTGGTGCAGGAAGGCAAGATCAAAATGTTTGGAATATTACGGTATCTCCAAACAACTCTGTAGAGGCTATGGCTTTATTAAATCAAGTAGGACTGCCGAGAAGAAAAGGAACTACACTATTAGAGTTATTTGCGAAACAAGGGTTAATGACATCTGATAAAGAAAAAACGATACGCTATCAAGCGGGGTTAGAAGAAGAATTAACAAATACCATTAGAAAAATTGATGGTGTAATAGATGCCGATGTACAAATATCATTCCCTACAACAGAAGAATTAACAACTCCAACTACAGCGCAAAAAAAGATAAAAGCAGCAGTATACGTCAAGCACCAAGGTGTATTAGACGATCCAAACAATCATTTAGAAGCAAAAATAAAAAGACTATTAGCAGGAAGTATTGATGGTTTAGACTTTGAAAATGTTTCTGTAATTTCTGATAGATCGCGCTTTTTAGATATTTCTGTAGGTGGAGAAACAGAATTAATCTCTCCTGACAAATACCAAAGAGACTATGTAAGTATTTGGTCAATAATAATGACAAGAGACTCATCTGGGAAATTTAGAACGATTTTCTTTTTATTAATTTTCCTTATCATACTATTTGCTGGTGCAATAGGCTTTTTAATCTATAAATTTTACCCTTATATGATGAAAAAAGAAAAACTTCTACCGCCTAAAGAAAACGAAGAAGAAAAGAAATAAATAAGGTAATTTTATGAGGCTAGCTGCCCATATTATCCTAAAAGGTTTACTAGATAAATGCTCGGAAGAAAAAAGAAACAATCTATTAAAATTTCTTCCTGAAAAGGAAGCAAAATTTCTTTTTTCCCTGCCTATTACAAATGTTGAATTCGCAACAAATCGTTTTTGTTATGACCATTTATTAGAAACAGTCCATTATTCATGGTTTTTACCAACTCTAAAAAGCTATACAAAAAAAGAAATCCCCATATTTTTAGGGGTATTTAATTCTTCATATGCTGCGCATTTAATTAGTCTATTAAAAATAAA
>CAYUWE010000222.1:0-2505 GCA_964448255.1 uncultured bacterium
TTCTAGGGACTTTTCTTTATTTATTTTTGGGGTATATTTACTTTCTATAAAAAAATTAAGAAGTTATCACTATAAAGCTATTAGATGGGGAAAAGTTACAACAGCAATGCAATTTTGCGTGCTTATTGGATTAACTCTTCACTATACTTTTTCTTGGTATGTTTATGCATTATTCATTTTATTAGGCGTACTAGCCTTTTTTGAATTACTTAAAGCAAAACCCGATTCTCACAAGTTTAAAATGTCTTTCTTTATATAAATGCTTATCTCTTTTACAATTGAAACAAAATAATATAGAAATTTAAAGGTCCTTTCTTATGGAAATACAAAGAGAATCAATTTTTTTATCGGCAATACGTACATTACTTAAATCATTTTTCGCGATGGTAGGTTTTTTTATTGCCGTTGTACCATTTTTTATAATTTTATCTTTTTTTTCCTCAGATTCACACCTTAACAAAAATACTTTAACCTATCTTCCAAATGCTAACGGCGAAAGGAAAATTGTACATTCTTCAGCACCTGTTGTTTTACAAATAAATTTTCACGGTATAATAGGACAAGGAGATTTAACAGAAGATATCATTCAATCTCAATTAGTAGAATCAAGAGAAGGAATCTTAAAAAATAATCGTGTAAAAGCAATTTTGCTACATTTAGATACCCCTGGAGGATCTGTTAATACAACCGAAAATATCTATCATTTACTCGAAGCATATAAAAAGAAATATAAAGTACCTGTCCATGCGTATGTAGATGGATTAAGTGCTTCTGGAGGAGTATATATTTCTTCTGCATGTGATTATATATCGGCTACACCATCAAGTGTTATTGGCTCTGTTGGTGTAATTTTAGGACCATTTTTTAATGTTACAGGAACGATGAAAAAAATTGGGCTAGAAGCTTGTACAATGACTGAAGGTAAAGATAAAGATATGATGAGTCCATTTCGTCCATGGAAAGATTCTGATAAAACATCATTTGAAGAAATTATGACTTACCTTTACGACAGGTTTATTGATGTAGTTATACAAAGCCACCCAAAAATTTCAAAAGAAGAACTAATTAATACTTATGGAGCAAGAGTATTTGACGCAAAAAAAGCTGAAGAAATAGGATTTATTGATAACTACAATGGAAATTACAAAGACGCAATTAATAACTTACTTCATGCTGCTAAAATAGATGAAAAAACTCCTTATCAAATTGTGGAATTAAAACCAAAACATCCTTGGCTTTCTGATTTAACAAAAGGAGAATTTTCACTATTACATGGCAAATTACAACACTCAATAAAAGTAGGAAAAGAAAACGATCAAAAAAAATTATTCTCTTATCTTTTTGAACCATCATTACAATAAAGGATATTATGGATAAATTATTTATCATCGACGCTGTAAACTATCTTTTTCGCTCATACTATGCTATTGGACCAATGACAAATGATAAAGGGCAATCTACAAGTGCTCTTTATGGATTTATTAGATCAACTCAAAAACTAATAAAAGAATTCTCCCCTAATCATTTTGTTGCTGTCTTTGATGGTCCAGATAATAAAAAAGAAAGAAGGCAAGTATATGCAGATTATAAAATGCATAGAAAAGGAGCGCCTGAAGATCTATATCCACAATTTGAACAAGCATATAACTTTTGTGAACTTTATGGCATTCCTGTTATTTCAATAGATGGTGTAGAAGCTGATGACACCATGGCCAGTATAGCCAACTATTTTAAAGAAAAAAAAGATTTGGAAATATTCTTATGTACAAGTGATAAAGACCTATATCAACTTGTCTGTGAAAATATTTTCGTTTTAAATGCCAATAAAAACAATCTATTAATAGATGCAAAGAAAGTTGAAGAATTATTCGGAGTAAAGCCAACACAAATGCTAGATTTACTAGCTATTATGGGAGATGCTTCAGACAATATCCCAGGCATTGCTGGCTTTGGCCCAAAAACAGCAGCAAAATTACTAAATGAATTTAACGATTTAGACACTATTTTAAAAAACAAAGATAAAATCGGTAGTAAGAAAAAACAACAAATCCTTGAAGACCAAGAAAGCAAAGCAATTTTAAGTAAAACGCTAGCTACGTTAAATATAGCTGTAGATATCCCTAAAGACTTTTCATTTTATGAATTTAAAGAGCCAAATAAAAAAACTTTAGAAGATTTCTATCATGAAATGAAATTCATGAGGCTTTTAGAAGAAAAACAAATACCTCAAAAAACTCCTCCTTCTAAGCAAGACTATAATTTAGTAACTTCTGAAAAAGAGTTAGATGAACTTTTCTTAAAATTACAAAATGAAAAAGAACTAAGTATCGATACTGAAACTACATCTCTTCATCCCCTACAAGCAGAATTAGTAGGGATAGGCTTTGCATATAATCCTCATGAAGCATGGTTTGTTCCAAATAACAATTCTATCGATGAAAAAACACTAATTAATAAATTAAAGAGCTTTATAGAAAACCCATCTATCTCATTTTATGGCCATAA
>CAYUWE010000223.1:0-2498 GCA_964448255.1 uncultured bacterium
GAAAAAATACCAACAATACAAAGGATTAACATCAATATCTTTTTCATGAAAGACTCCTCTCATTACATTTAAAACTTAAATATCTATTACTTTTATAACTTTTGTATATTAACGGCTTTGTTATTTTTTTAACATTTAAAATCCTGGAAGCATTGTTTGATGATAATTATTAGAAAAAGTATCTTTTATAGCTATTTCTAAGGCGGTATGCCTTTTTATTACTTCATTGTTTTTTACAGCAATAGAAAGAGCTTTTTTTGTTCCGATTAGTATTACTAATTTTTTCCCTCTTGTGATAGCTGTATATAGTAAATTTCTCTGTAGCAATTTATAATGTGTTGTATGAACTGGAACAATTATACAAGGACATTCACTTCCTTGGTATTTGTGGACAGATACAGCATAGGCGAGAGTTATTTCATCTAGTTGGGTAAATTCATATTCTACTAATTTATCTTCAAAGCGTATTACCATTTCTTGTTCTACAATATCTATAGAAGATATTGTTCCAATATCTCCATTGTATACATGCTTGTTATAGTTATTTCGAATCTGCATTACTTTGTCATTGATATGATAGCGATGACCACCTTTAAAAAATGGTTTGTTAGAAGGATTTAATTTTTCTTGCAAAGAGCGATTTAAATTTTCTGTTCCAATTATACCTTTTTTCATAGGTGAGAGGACTTGTATTTCTTCTATTGGATGAAATAAATGTTCTTTAGGAATTGTTGTAGAGACTAAATCAAGTATTTTCTTTTCAATATCTTTTGGATCTTCAATTTCAATGAAATGAAAATCAGTAGATTCTTCAGGGTTAAGTTCTGGTAAAAATCCATTGTTAACTCTGTGAGCATTTAAAATTATTTGAGAGCCTTTAGACTGTCTAAATATCTTTTTTAACCTAGATACGCTAATTTCTCCAGATGTTATCATATCCTTTAGTACATATCCCGCTCCAATACTTGGTAGCTGATCTATATCCCCAACAAATATCACTCTTGTAGTATCTGGAATTGCTTTTAATAAATAATACATTAAAAGAGTATCTATCATACTTGCTTCATCGATAATGATAAGAGAGCAGCTTAAAGGGTTTTTGTTGTTTCTTTTAAACCCTCCTTGAGCAAAATCAAATTCTAACAAACTATGAATTGTAAATGCTTTTTTATGGGTTATTTGAGTTAGTCTTTTAGCAGCTCTTCCTGTAGGAGCGCATAATAAAATGCTATCTGCAACATTTTTTAAAATTTCTAAAATAGCATTTGTAATAGTACTTTTCCCTGTTCCGGGACCTCCTGTAATTATATGTATCTTTTGTGTTACTGCTTTTTCTATTGCTTCTATTTGCTCTTTTGCTAGATTTATATTTAATTTATCCTGTACCCATGAAACGGCTTTTTCTTCATGAATCGATCTCATAAAAAGAGGGCTGTTTATTATTCTTTGAAGATCAGTGGCTATACCTTTTTCAAAGTGATATAAAGAAGAGAGAAAAACAAAATTTGTTAGTTCATCTTTATATGGTAGTTTAGAGAGGACTATTCTTTTTTCTTTTTCTAGTTTTTCAATAGACTGATTTATATTTTCTTTTGTGACATCTTTATTATTTAATAGCTTTTCTACTAATTTTATTAGCTCATCTTCTGGATAGCATGTATGTCCATTATTTGTAAGTTCCCATAGAACATGTTCTATGGCTGCTTCTATTCGAAGAAGTGAAGATGAAGAAAATCCCATTTGAAGGGCAATATCATCAGCAATTTTAAAACCTATTCCTGTAATATCTCTTGCTAATTGATAGGGATTTGCTTTTACTTTTTCTATGCTTCCATCTTGGTATTTTTTATATATTTTTTGAGCATATGCAGGGCTAATTCCATAAGACCTTAAAAATATCATCACTTTTCTAATAGAGCTTTGTTCTTTCCAGCAATCGATAATTGCTTTTATTTTTTTCTTTCCAATACCTGCTATTTCATTTAGGCGAAAAGGAGCGTTGTCAATAATATCTAGTGTCTCTAAACCAAATGCATCCACAATTTTTTTTGCATAAACAGGGCCAATGCCTTTTACAAGGCCAGATTCTAAGTATTTTTGTATGCCTACAAGATCAGAAGGGGATGTTATTTCATAAGATGTTACTTCAAATTGTTTCCCATGAACATTATGGTGTTTCCATTCACCTTTGCAGTGTATTGTTTCTCCAGGTTGAATAGAAGGTAGTATTCCAATAATTGGTGTTAATTCTCTTTTATGATTTTCTTTTAATTTTGCAACGGTAAATCCTGTATCTTCAAAAACATAGACTATTGTTTCGATGTATCCTCTTATCTCTTCCATTTTTTCTCCTATAAAAAAGCATGAAGAAAATTTATCATTAATTTTTATTAACAACAACACATGAAAAGATACTAAAAAAATTTTTGTTGAATATAATGTTTAGCTAAAAATTTTAAGGTGGTGTTTCATGATTAAAAAATCAGTATTTTTTTTAT
>CAYUWE010000224.1:0-2478 GCA_964448255.1 uncultured bacterium
ATGTAAAGCCTAAATCAGAGCCAAAGGTCGATAAACTGGTGTCAGAGGCCTTAGGAAAGACGATTTACACCACAAATCCTGTATTAATTAAGAAATTAGCTGAACGTAAGGCTAAGAGAGACCCAGGGGATGAAACAACCCCCGATAATTTCCTAGAAGATGAAACCTTTGTTAAGGAATTAAAAGAAGTTTTATGATATATTTAGACCTAATCCTCACCGATACAGAGGATTCAATCAAAATAGAGGGGAAAAAGGACCATAAGTGGATGGGGCTAAAAGACACCATTAAAAAACCAAAGGTATCGCTTTGGGATTTATATAAAATTAAAAAATTTTTAGAAACAGGATATGAAAGACTCACAAGCGAGCAAAAAAAAGATGCTCAAATACAAGCTAGTGCTAAAAGTTCTGGGGAAAAGGTGGGAAAGCCAAGGAAACTCCCTACTAAAAGCCCTGCAAAATCTTAAACCTACTTGGGATCAGATTAAGGGAAAGGGGATTCTTGAAGTATACGTAAGTGGTATGAAGAAGCACGAACGTTTATTTACTATGTCCGTAATACGTAAGATCATTTCTAACAAGGTAGTAACCCAGCATTGGGCTAAAAACCTTGAATTTTTAATACAAGAAAAGAATCAAACAAATATTCCAGAAAAAACAGAAATTAAACAGTAATTTTAATATATATGGAAACAATATTTGACTACATAACAGCCGAACAAGAGAAATACAATAAGGAAGTCGAGATTGAGGAAGGTTGGAGCTGGAGTATGAAGGCTCATTTAAAGCGTTCATTCTTGTATTTGAATAGCCAATTTGAGGAACAAAACGACAACAGGGACTTAAGACCATTCAAAAACATTGTATTACCTATTCTTAACATTCAATTTCGTACAGAGGGCTTTGACGTTAAGGATATTGAGCTTTATGTTGATAACCCAGATGAATATTTCAAATCATTATTGGTAAAAAAATATCATATAAATTGGGCTTTAGCAAAGGAAATAGATACATTTATAGATGATATGGTAGAAGCTTATGCCACTTATGGAGGTGTATTGATACGTAAAACACAAGGAGCAAAGCCAGAAGTTATTGATTTAAAAAGACTTGCTTTCGCAAATCAACATAATTTAATGGTAAATCCATTCGGTATCTTACATGAAATGAGTTTTGCAGAACTAAGAGAAAAGGTGGATAACTACGGATGGGGCGATGAAGGTTCTGATATAGATATTGAGACTTTAATTCAGTTAGTTAAGAAAGAAGATAAAAGTGTAGTTAAGATTTATGAAGTACATGGAAATTTACCAGTAGAGTTCTTAAATGATGAAGATATCGTTGGAGAAAGCAAAAAAGACGTTAATCAGATTCAAGTAGTAGCTGAATACAAGAATCCGGAAGGACAAAAGGCAGGAGTAACCTTATTTAGAAAAAAGATGCCTAAAACTCCATTTAAGTTCCTTAAAAGAGACGATATTAAAAACAGGGCTTTAGGTCGAGGTGGAGTTGAGGAATTATTTGAAGCACAAACATGGACTAACTGGGATGAGGTAAAAATACGTGAAATGCTTGATTCGGCATCTAAAACAATTTTATTTTCCGATGATCCAGGCATTAAATCACGAAATAACCTGAATGATATGGAAAATAACGAGATTATTGATGTGATGGAGGGTAAAACAATTAAGCAAGTTGATAATTTCCCAAAAAATTTACAAGTATTTAATCAATCTGTAGACAGATTCTGGCAACATGCTCAACTTGTGGGAGCCGCTTCAGATACATTAGTTGGTGAGAAACCTTCCGCTGGTACTCCATTTAAGCTATTTGAAGCACAACAGATTGAAGATAGGGGTCTTCATAATTATAGACAAGGTAAACTAGCAACATTTATGGATATAATCTATAGGGATTGGATTTTACCATTTTTTGAAAAAGAAATTGTTAAAGAGCATACATTTATGGAAGAGTTGTCAGCAGATGAAATGGAAATAGTTGTAGATAAAATAATGACTAAGAAAGTTAATGACTTTAAAAAGCAGATGATTATGGGTATGCATCCGATTGACGATGATATTACTGCGTTATATGAACAGAAAGTAAAAGACGATGTTATGAAACAGGGCAATAAAAGGTTCTTTAAGATATTAAAAGACGAAATGAAAGACTTGTCTATCTCTGTAATGACAAATATTGCAGGTAAACAAAGGGATTTAGCCGCTATGACAGACAAAGTTGTAAACGTTTTACGTCAGTATTTAGCAACTCCCGAGCTTAGAAATGATCCTGAAATGGGGAAATTAATCAATATGATTCTTGAAAGCTCTGGACTAAGTCCGCTTACTATTGGGCCAAGGCCAGTTGAAACGCAACCAGTTGCCCCAGTATTAACACCACCATCACCAGGAGGAGGTCAACCAATTCCAGTAAATGAAGAATAAAACGTATGAATGAAGTATTAAAAGACAAATTA
>CAYUWE010000225.1:0-2454 GCA_964448255.1 uncultured bacterium
GTTTTTTACCTCTTGTTGAACTAATAAAGCATCTAATTCAGATTCTAATATAAGAATAGGTAATGTAGCATAGCGATTAATAATTATTGGCCCCGTCATACTGCCAAGTACTTCTATGTATTTTGGTAAGTTATCTTGATTATGCCAATCACTTCTTCGAACTTTGATTTTACAGAGTTGATTATTTTGAAAATAGGGAATAACAATACCTTTTGGCAACCAAGTTTTTTTAGTTGTCCAAGCAGTCCAAGTGGGCCAAAGAGTTTTTGAATTCCAACCAATTTGAAATTCTTTAATTGAATCTAAAGTAAAACCTCTTTGTTGAAGTAGGTCTACAGCAAAAGGTTTATCTAATAAATCTTGATGACATCGCTTAACAAAAGGAGTAGCATTATCTAACCACTCAGAATTTGGTAAAGCGCTTGCTAAAGGTTTAAAAATAGCTTCCTTTTTGGGATTATAAGAAGAGTTAGCTTTAATAGGCTTACCTGCTTGTAAACAGGCATCTTTAAAAGATAAATTACGAAAGTCTCTTAAATATTGTATAACATCACCTGTTTTTTCACATTGGCGGCAGTAGTAACGATTTTTAACAAACCAAATAATAAAACGATCTCTACCTCCACAAGCAGGACAAGGTGAATGATATTCTCCTCCATTTGTTGAAGCTACTTTTTTAGGATTTAAATTATCTTGATATGCTAATTCTAATATATCCATATTTTGTCCAAGGTCTCCTCAACAATCGTCCAAGTAAAAATATTTTAAGTTATTGATTTCTAATAAATGTCCATGCAGTCCATAGTGTCTAAGTAGTTTTATTTCTAAAAAGAAAAATCCGTTATGTTTAATGCTAAAAATATTTTCGCATATTAAAACCATTAGGACTACTTGGACACATGGACAGATATTTGAAGTCCAATGAGTTATAGATAATAATTCCTTGGACTTATATAAAATCATCTTGGACATCTTCCCATATTTTATCTGTTTGCTTAGTAAATCTTTGAAATTCTAGTCGGCACTTTTCTAAAGGAAGAAAACAATAGGTCCATATTCGTGCACCTTCAATAGTAGGTCTTACTTTTTTTACTGAAGGTATTAATTTATTTAATGTTTTACCAAATTCAGCAGAACACTGCTTTTTTAATCCCTCATCATCGCACCACCCTCTATAATGATTTTGTAAAGTTTGACAAGCCTTATCTCCAAAGGCTCCTACAGGAACTCCATAGCTTAGCTCCCAACTACCAGCTTTTAAAGCTTCATAAATATATCGTTCGGAACTAGAAGAACTTTTTATTTTTATATCAAAACCAGAGTCATTCAATGGCATAATGCGTGGATCAAAATTATTAAGATCTTCATTGAGTAAATCGTATAATAAGGCTTCTACTCCTCCATTAGACATTTGATTATGTAATGCTTTAAAATATTGGATATCTTCTTTGTGTTTTGATGAAACATCTAAGACAAAAAAACGTCTATCATCTAAATCCATTGGTACAGCCCAATCTTCATTACTACAAACAATTAAATGCCTGCAATTTTTTATTTGAAAACCGTCTTTTCCTTTAGGTTCTATAAATATCCATGGATCAGTAATAATAGCTTTTAAAGCTCCAATTTCTCTTTTATCCCCTCCCCATATAGCTTCATTAGCTAAAACGAGATAAGCATATTGTAGATGAGAATTAAACCTCCCCACTATGTGCTTTAAGCTATTAATTGTTAAAAAATAATTACCAAATATTTTTCCAAAATATTCAACAAATTTATTTTTGCCTGTTCCTTGTAATCCTCGTAAAACTAAAGCTGTAGCAAGTAAATTAGGCTTTTGAATAACAGCGGCCATCCACTTTTTAACATAACTAAAATAGCTTTCATTGCCATTACAAATAATATTTTTTACATGTTCCCAATATAAAGAACAGTTGCCTTGTTGAGGCTTAATAGCAAATCCAGAAAAAATATTATAATTACCTTCATAATGCCCAGGTCTAATCGGATCAAAAATTAGATTTTTATAAGAACGTCTATTAGCATGTTTTAACCAAAAAGCAGCTTTATTTTTTGTCTTTCCCTCCGAATCTTTAAAAAAATCATTAGCATGTAAGTTCCTTAAAGAATTAAAAGAATCCAAAACAAAAGCATTTTCTTCTTTTTCTATTAAAACATACGTAGAGTTAGTATGTATAATGGCATATTTCTTGTTCATCTCTTCAATAACTTTTTCTTCTGGTGTTAATGTTTTTTGTAATATTTCTTCTGCACTTTTATCGCTTAATTGTATATAATCTGTAGTATATGCATTTATTAGTTTATCGGAGCCCTTTGCAGAGGGCTCTGCTATTTTGTCGTTATTTTCCATTTTTACTTACCTCCTTGTTTTTCGATCCAAAGATCAAATAAATCCAGACGAAAATAAATTCTTTTGCCTATCTTACGAACAAC
>CAYUWE010000226.1:0-2425 GCA_964448255.1 uncultured bacterium
TATAAGAGCAACAAAGGTTGTAGAGGCTATGGTTGCTAACGTAATAGTAGATGCAGAGCTAAAATCAGAAGGAACAATATATTCAAACCCTTCAAATTTATTAGGTCCATAAATTACATACCTTTCAAAATTATAATTTATGTATTTGATATTAAATTTATCTAACCAATTTAAGGTTAAATTAACCCATGGTTTTTCCCCTGGGTTTTTTGCGATAATTTCTGTTTTTCCTTCTAATAAAGAGGCAGAAATTAACAACGCTGAAACAGGTTGTGAATCTTCTGCTAAAACACAAGTTTTTCCAGCTTTTATTGGTCCTTTTATTACTATTGGAGCATAGCCATCATTTGTTTCTATATATGCTCCTAGAGCAGATAAGGCTGATGCTAAATGACCCATTTGACGGTTGTTTTGTATTGAATAGTCCCCTGTAATAATACACTTATCATTAAGAAGAGCGCATATAGCGCTCATAAACCTTAAAACTAACCCAGAATTATTAGCATC
The DNA here is from genome assembly GCA_964448255.1 of uncultured bacterium. GTDB lineage: Bacteria > Chlamydiota > Chlamydiia > Chlamydiales > SM23-39 > CAYUWE01. The sequence goes on from CAYUWE010000226.1 coordinate 508, forward strand.
AATTGGCAGTTTAGGTTGTTTTATTTCTCCCCCAACTCCACTAATAACTAAAATATTTTCTTCTTTTTGAATCTTTGCACCTATAGCTATGCAAGCATTAATCATAGCAGTAGTATCTGGCGACACTAAATAATTTTTAATTATTGAAGTCCCTTTAGATAAAGAGCCGAATAATATCGCTCTTATAGTATGAGATTTTGATGGAGGAATAAACATGGATTAATATGAACGTATTTAGTTTTAATGAACTATTATAACTGTGAGTAAAATTACGTACTATTGAATAATAATTTTTAAATATTACTCCCACATATTATAATTTTCATCTATTGCGCTTTTATCTGGACATGCTTGTATTTCTTTTTTAGAACTATCTATTTTTGGTTCTTTGATCGCAGTATCTTTTGTCTCAATCGTTTTATCTTCCTGTTTACTTGAACTTTTATCAGGGATAGCAAGAGATTCTTCAATTTCTTCTTCCTCGTCTTTAGTTGCTGTTGGTTTTGTATCTTCTACTTCATTAGGCTCGATAGCTTGTGAAGCCTCTTGTTCTTTTTTTGCTTTTTCTAAATCTTGAGGTGTTGGAGGAGTAATTAAACGATGGTCTTTTGCTGGCCATTCATCAGGGTTGTCAGTATATTGTTGCCTTTTTTCTTCTTCTAATTTTTTCCTTTTATTATCGATGTCCAATAGATAATCATAATAATGATATCCCCATCCTTCTAATGAACCATCTTTAAAAATAACCGGAGTTAAATTTTCTCTTACTAATTTATATTGTCCAAGAGTTGTACCTTTAGTCATATAAAACCAAACTTCGTAATTTTGGTTTTCTATCATCAAAAATTCTTTTCGATAAGGTCTACCCATTATCGAGAATACTTGTTCTCTACTCATTCCTCTTTTTATATCCATCATATTAATACGATGTCTTTCTGATTGAGCACCTGTTTTCATAGGACTTCCAGAACATCCAAATAACAAAATTGCAATAATAAAAAATGAAAAGAATGAGTAATTTTTCATATTATCCTCTTTAGGCATACAACACTTTTTTTTAAAATATTACATGCCATGTCAAAAAAAACTACAAATTTTTTTTAGACTAGACTTTATTATCAGGAGACAGAGATGTTTTAGGAGTATTGCCTCCTTCACTACCTTCTATAATCTCATCTAAAGGCTCATGAACAAAAGTTGTTGAATCTTCAGGCATTAAATATGCTTCAGGATCTGGAGTAATATGAGGAGAATCTCCTCCATTAGCTTGAAAAGTTACTTCATTAGTTTCTATAGAATGTTGCTCTGCTTGATCTGCCGCTTGAATTCCATCAGTAACAGCAGTTAAACAATACCTTGCCGTGCTATCTACACGTTGTTGTAGTTTCTCATGATTTATTAAATGGTCTTGAATATTCCTTCTCATTTCATCGGTCAATTCTCCTTCAGGCGGAGTTAATCCTGCTGATGCGAATCTATGTCCTAGACATTCTAGAGTAGGAGAATATTCCTCGTTATCAATCAATTCATCCCAAAGAGAAGGACCATGTCCTCGATGCCACTGTCGTTCTTCATCAATACTAGACAAAGCCACACCATATGTTCTTTTTTGTTGTGAATCCTCTGTTGATTCGTCTCTCCCTGTTATAGCTTGTTTTAACGCTCTCACTACAGTTTTCGCACAATTTAAAACATGTAACATATTATTTACTCCTTCTATATGTCTTTACCAGATTTTGCGTTTCCATCTATTTTTTGATTTTTTTCCTTATAAAAGATAATTGCTTTGTTAGCTTACTTAGTCTTATTACACTCTGCTATTCTCATATCTTGTTCGCTCAAATCAGTACTCTGACGCGACGCTTGAAAACCTAGTGGATATCCATCGAGCACTCTAGTCCAATCATTGAGTCCTATA
>CAYUWE010000227.1:0-2406 GCA_964448255.1 uncultured bacterium
ATAGATTTAAAATTTATTATTGCATGTAGTTTGCTATTTTAATACTATTATTTGCTTATGGGCCAGGAATAGTAGTTGCTATTCCACATGCAGCCAAACAAACAGCTAATAATGGAGGAGCTTCAATAAGTGGGATACAAGCTAATAAACATATTCCACCAGCAAACGGCCCTGCATTAGCAGTAGGTAAGTTCGACAAAGCCAATACTGTAACAATAGGTATAACAAGTGCAGGAGTAGCTTTCATTACTCTGCCTGCTAAACTGTAAGAATAATTTCTACATGTATTAATAATAGATGAATCATTATTATAATTATTTTGATGTCTATATTGATTTGTACAATCTCTAACACACATAACATTCTCTCCTTTCTATGGATTACTGTGCTCATATATTAAATAAGCGAAAACTTGATAATGATTTAATATAATTATGTCAATCAAATTTGTTTATAAGCATAAAATATATCGACTTAATCTTGGCTAAATTTTATTTCTTGATAAATGCACTTAAATATATATATGAAAACTTGACATTATTTCTTAAAAATAAGGAAAAAATAATAGTTAGCTTTTACCAGCTTTTTTTCTCCAAAACACCTGAATTTCTTCTAAAGACTTGCGTTTTGTCTCTGGTACATATGCTATAATGAATAATAAAGCGACTATTCCTATAGCATCATAAAGTATGAATGTACCAAATTTTCCAATAGCCTCTATTAGAGATAAAAAAGTTAGAGAAACAATATAATTAAATAGCCAATTAAAAAATACAGATATACCCATAGCTCTTCCTCTGATACCCATTGGGAAAATCTCTGAAATAATAAGCCATGTGACAGGGCCTAATCCAATAGCAAAAAATGCTACGTAGATGATTAAACTAATAACAGCTACTAATCCAATATCAAAAGAACTATAGAAAAATGAAATGGAAAGTGCAGAGAGACAAACAATCATCCCACAAATACTTGTAATTAACAAAAACCTTCTTCCAATAAAATCGATAAGCCAAAGAGCAACTATTGTCATTATAACGTTTATTATGCCAATACCCACTGTTGCAAGTATTGCTGAAGAAGCAGAATGAAGGCCTGTCATCTCAAAAATTTTAGGTGCATAATATAGTACTATATTTATCCCTGTTATTTGCTGAAAAACGCTAAGGCCGATACCAATAACCAATGGATAAAATAATTTTTTTTGAAAAAGATGCTTCCAGCTAGTTAGTTGCTTTGGTTTTTGCATTTTTGTTTCTATTATAGCTTCTTCAAGCTCATGGCGATGTATTTTTGATAATATATTTTTTGCTTTTTCAATTTTCCCTTTTGTTGCTAAGTATGTTGGAGTTTCTGGAATAAATAAAAGCCCGAAAAAAAACAAAATCGTAGGGATAAATGCTACGCCAAACATAAATCTCCATTCCCCACCTCCTGCTAAGCTATAATCGACAATATATCCTACTAACATACCGATAGTAATAGCTAATTGATTAAAGGAAACAAACATACCTCTAATCTTAGAAATTGACATCTCAGCAATATAAAGAGGAACGGTAACAGAAGTTATACCTACAGCAAACCCAACAATAAATCTACCAACTATAAGAGCGTGTATCCCTGCTGCAGTAAAAAGAAATATTATTCCAATAACATAAATTAATGGAGTTAATAACAAAGTAAATTTTCTACCGAAAGTATCAGCTAGATATCCTCCTATACAAGCACCAACTAATGCTCCTATTAAAATCGTACTTACAACAATTTCTTGTTGCAAAATTGTAAGATGCATATCTTGTGTTAAAAATAAAATAGCTCCAGAAATAACACTTGTATTATATCCAAATAAAAATCCCCCAATAGAAGCTATTAGAACAACAAAAAGGCTATACCCATAAATTTTTTTCATCTACCTACCAGAATTTTAAACTTTTTTTATATCGTTTATAGTAGAGCAAGATTGGCAAAGCAATGAATTTTTTTTATAAAGGCTTAATTATTTTCCCGATTAAATCGTAATCACTAATATCAGTTATTTTGACAAGATGCATCTTATAGAAATCCTTCATTTTTCTTGCGTCGTTAATTATTACAACACCATCTACATCTGGGCATTGAAATTTTGATCTTCCCTGAATAAGTAAATTATTAGAATTTGGCAGATACCCTTCAACCATTACTTCAATGGTTTTACCAATCATTTTCCTGTTTTTTTCTCTAACGATTTTTAGTTGTTTTTCTAATAATCTTTTTCTTCTTTTTTCTTTCATTTGATCATCAATTTGCCCATCTAATTTTGAAGCATATGCCAATTCTTCCTTTGAAAACGGGAAAATTCCAATATTTTCTAATCTATATTTTTCAACAAAATCTAAAAGCTCTAAAAATTCATCTTCAGTTTCTGTT
>CAYUWE010000228.1:0-2406 GCA_964448255.1 uncultured bacterium
ATTTTTGGTTAGGTGAGACTATTGTAAAAAAGATATATTGCTTATCTAGGATAATTTTTTTTGAAAATTCTTTTTCTGTTAAGTCACAAAGTAGAGCCTTTTGAAGTAGCAAAAACATTTTTTTTGATAACAAAAGGAGGTAAAATACTTTGCATAACTCCAGGCGTAATGGAATAAAAGAAATTTTCTAATAATACTTCATTTTTATTATCTAATAGCTTTTTCACATCTTCTAAAGCCTGGCTTTGCTTTAATATCATTCCTCCGTTGTAATCTCTAAAATTTCCAATGACATTAACTAATTCTTTTGCGATACACTGTCTTGCTTTTTGTAGATCTAGAGATAAATCTTGCCTGAAAAACCCTGTCTTTTTTATTGAGATCCTTAGGATATTTGATTCTATTGGGTATTTTTTCTTTAAATATCCAATTTTTTTTGTTTCTTCTATATGGACTTTTAAAAATGTAGAAGCTTTTGAAAATAGCTTTTTTAATGGTTGTGTCTTTGCTTTTATTAATTGTACAAGGATAACGTTAAAAGAGATGAGAGTGCCTGTTTGTTTATCATAAGAAATAATTACCTGTGGCAGATCTCGAACGTATTTTAGCTGTTTTCTTAATAAAATAATATTTCTTAAGACTTCTTCTTCATTTCTTGGCATAAATATTGGATGGACGGGGTTTTCAATGCGGTTGACTAGCTCTTGGGGAAGCCTTTTTTTTAATATTTTTATTTCTTCTGTGAAAAAGCCGTTGCTAGTATTATTTTTCTCTATTTCTAAATAGTAGGAACGTATTTTTTCATCTCTTCTATCTACTACATATGATCCTTCAACATATTTTACATCCTGTAGGCAATACCAAATAGCTTCAAGAATATGATTTTTTTTGAATCTCTCTGTTTCATTTACAAAATTTAAGGTGATTAAAAATCCAAGTACATTTTTCGTGGTGTTATCATAAGATAAGCGTGTTTTTAATAATTTTATGCTTATGTGCCGTTTGTCGGGGGAATGGTAGATTTGTTGAGATATTATTTTTCTAAATAGATACTGAAATCCGATAATTCTACTGATATGCCTTGGATCTCTAGATGTTGTAAAATTATCTGGGAAAAGAAAAATCATATTATGGACAGCACTAAATATATCTCTATCGAATGTCCTTGGTCTTTTATGCATTAAATAAGCTAGATTTTTCTCTATCTCGGAGAGTTTTTTATCTGTAGGGTGTTTTACTAATAGGTTTTGTATTTGATTTGTTGATTCTTCAGCGTAAGATGGTTTTTTTATAAGAGAAAAAATATTTTCTTTTATTATTGCTGATTGTTGTTCTAGAGATAGTTTTTTCATAGAGACAATGCTTCGAGCATGATAGACAGATAAAATGTTTAGTCGAAGCTCTTTAATAAAAGAATTTAAATTTTTCTTGATCATGTCTTCTAGCATTTTGTCATTTATCGAAAAGAAATATTCACATATATAAAATTTCTTTTTTGGATCATGAGAAAAGCTAAATGTTAATGAACGATAAGATGGTATATTTATATGATATCCTGGTGTTAACCATCTAGAGAGCATTTTTGGAATGAATTTATCAACACCATCAGTAAAATCATAAGAACATAAAACGACAAATGAAAAGCAAGAAGGATGAGGCAGGATTTCAGATGCATGGACAATAGGTAATTTCTTTAGTAAATTAGATATGAAATTATGATTTATTTCATCTTGAGATAGGCTAGATATTTCTTCGAAAAAATCTTTAGGGATAATCGTTTTAAGAAGAATTTCTATAGACTTAATAAAATAGCTATGACTTTCTTCACTAAATGTCGGAGTAATCCATTTAGACTTAATTTTTATAACTTTATCAATAAGATCTTTCATTATCTTTCAAAGAGCTAGCTTTCAAAAACCTTAGGGTACAATATGTTTGTTTATAATTTTTAAAGATTTTTTAAAAGGATTATTTTTTTTCTACGAAGATCTTATTTGATTTGCAAATTTATTTATGATTTCTTTTTGTGATGATAAAAGCAATAATTTTTTTCTTTTCTTCTTAACAAGTTTTATTACTTGTTTAATAGATAATTTTGGAAATTTTTTTAATAAATAACATATCACAATTGTTGTTGCTCTACCCCTGCCATTTTTGCAATGAATATATATCTTTTTCTCCTTTGATAGTAGTGTTTCAATATATTTTATGCTTTCATAAATATCATCAATAGATGGGGCAGATCTGTCATGTGTTGGGAATTGTTTTATTTCAATAGATAAAGATTTTAGATCTTCTTTTGTATAAGGTTGACCAAACAATCCTTTTTGCAAATATTCCCAATCTTCTACAAGAGATATGATATTTGTTATCCCATTTCTCTTTAAGAAAGTATTAATATGGTCG
>CAYUWE010000229.1:0-2402 GCA_964448255.1 uncultured bacterium
AAATAATTAGATATAGGTTTTTTTTCATCTATCCTCACAACTTGATCGCATTATATCTATACATGGCGTATTTCTTCCATTTTTTTCTGACAGAAAGATTATTCAATAAATTTTATATTAAAATAGCTTTACAAAAATTTTGAATACTTTTTGTAGTTGTTTTTTCTTAAATTTTTAGTAAAATTAATCCAGCAAATAAAGAAGGTTTTCTAATGAAAGTATTCGTAAAAGATAAAGAAGTAAAAGATCTAAAAGAAAAAACAAAAGCTATAGAGTTGGCTAGAGAGCTAAAATTAACAGGAGCTAATCAAGCTGTTGGGGTAAAGATTAATGGTGAGTTAAAAGACTTATCACATACTTTAAAAGAGAATGATAAAGTTGAATTTATCGCATTTGATGATCCTACAGGGAAAGCCATATATTGGCATACTTCGGCACATGTATTAGCACAAGCGGTATTAAGGCTTTGGCCAGAGGCTATGCCTACAATTGGACCTTCAATTGAACATGGGTTTTACTATGACTTTGCTAATCTAACGATTTCAGAAAATGACTTTGGAAAAATTGAAAAAGAAATAAAAAAAGTAATCCAAGAAAATTTTCATCCTGAAAGAATAGAATTTTCAAGCAAAAATGAAGCTAAAGAAGCTTTTAAAAATAACCCTTATAAAATTGAATTAATTACTGAAAGTGATTTTCCAATCACTGCTTATAAGAAAGGGGAATTTATAGATCTTTGCAGAGGACCTCATCTTTATAATATTGGAAAAATAAAGGCTTTTAAAATTCTAAAAACCTCAGGGGCTTATTGGAGGGGAGATCAAAATAGAGAAATGCTAACTCGCATTTATGCAATATCTTTCCCTGATAGAAAAGAACTACTAGCGTATTTAAATTTCCTTGAAGAAGCTAAAAAAAGAGACCATAAAATATTAGGTCAACAATTAGATCTTTTTTCAATAAAAGAAGACGCTCCAGGCATGCCTTTTTTACATCCAAAAGGATTATTTATCTGGGATACTCTAATCGCATATTTAAGAGAGAATCTAAAAAAAGCTGATTACGAAGAGATAAGAACTCCAATGATAATGAGCAAAGAATTATGGATACAATCTGGTCATTGGAAACATTATAAAGAGCATATGTATACATCTGTTGTAGAAGACAGGGAATTTGCAATAAAACCTATGAATTGTCCTGGGTGTATGCTTTATTACAAAACCAAATCTCATAGTTACAAAGAACTTCCATTAAGGGTTTCTGAAATTGGTCATGTTCATAGATTTGAACCATCAGGGGCATTACATGGAATGTTTAGAGTGAGAAGTTTTTTCCAAGACGACGCTCATATTTTCATGAAAAAAGAAGATATAAAAAATGAAATCTTAAGCATTTTAGAATTTGCTGATGATTTATATATGACATTTGGTTTGTCATATCATTTAGAATTATCAACACGCCCTTCAAAAGAAAAAACTATTGGTTCTGATGAAGACTGGGAAATAACAACAAACGCATTAAAAGAGGCATTAGATGAATGGGGACATTCATATAAGATAAATGAAGGGGACGGAGCATTTTACGGCCCTAAAATTGATATACACATACTTGATGCGTTAGAAAGGTATTGGCAATGTGGAACAATACAATTAGATATGTCACTTCCTGAAAAATTTGATTTAGAATTTGTAGATAGTGATGGAGCAAGGAAAAGGCCAATCATGCTTCACAGAGCAATATTTGGATCTGTTGATAGGTTCTTTGGTATATTAATAGAACATTTTGCTGGTAAATTCCCATTATGGCTTAGTCCTATTGGCGTAAGAGTAATTACAGTTGCAGATAGGCATATAGATTATGCAAAAGAAATACAAAACAAAATATCTAAAGCTTCATTTACATGCGATTTAGATAGATCTTGTGAATCTGTAAGTAAAAAAATACGTAATGCACAAATATCAAAAATCAATTATATGCTTACTATTGGTGATAAAGAGGTTGAAAATAAAACAATTTCTCTGCGTACTAGAGATAACGTAGTGCATGGTGAAATGAATATTGACGATTTTTTAATAAAGATTCTAGAAGAAAAAAATAAAAAATCGTTAATGTCTATTTTTACAACCGATAGGAGCAAATAAATGGATATAATAGCTATCAGTAGTTTTAAAGGCGGCACAGCAAAAACTTCTACTTCTCTGCATATAGGAGCTGCTTTTTCAAAATTTCATGATAAAAAAACATTGCTAATAGATTTAGACGCCCAAGCAAATTTAACAACAGGTTTAGGGTTTGATCCTGATGAACAAGATAGTTTAGCACCTGTATTACAAGGGGAAAAAAGCTTAAACGAAGTAATATTAGACACCTCAATACCTAATATGCATCTTATACCTGCAGAT
>CAYUWE010000230.1:0-763 GCA_964448255.1 uncultured bacterium
GCTCACAAAAAGAAAAATTCAAAAAAATAATCTTTTTCTATGCAGATAAATTTTATCCATACAAAGAACTTAAATATTTTTCATCAACTACAATTAGAAGAAGCATTACTTAGGATTGGAAAAGGCAATTGGTGCATAATTAATGAAGGTAGTACAAAAGCAATAGTCTTTGGGATATCTGCACAAATAGAAAATGAAATCGATACAAGCATTAAAATCGATATTATAAAAAGATTTAGTGGTGGTGGAAATGTTGTTGTCGATGAAAATACTATTTTCATTACATTCATCTTTGATAAAACAACTTTTTCATTCCCTACTTTCCCTGAACAAATACTAAACTGGACTAAAGGCTTTTACAAAAAGGTTTTTCCATCATCCTTTTGTTTAAAAGAAAATGATTTTGTTATTGGGAATAAAAAATGTGGTGGAAATGCACAGTACATACAAAAAGATAGGTATTTGCATCATACTTCGTTTCTGTGGGACTTTTCATCAAATCTGATGGATTACCTTGCCATACCGAAAAAACAGCCAAAATACAGGAATAATAGGCCTCACACACAATTTTTATATCGACTGAAAGACATGTTTGAAAATAAATCAGAATTTATCAACTCTTGCTATACGCAACTACAAAATATATTTTCGATAAATCATATTTCTTACGAAGAAGCAAAAAAAATTATTCTTTTACCTCATAGAAAAGCTACAAAATATTTTTGTGAGCGGTTATAGTTTTTATTGTCTTTTTTATAATATT
>CAYUWE010000230.1:773-2401 GCA_964448255.1 uncultured bacterium
CTACAAAATATTTTTCATAAAAAAAACTCCGCTGCAAGGGGCCTAAACACTTGCACATGCAACCCTTTTTACAAGGTGGAACCATTTCCCAGAGGAAGCTGTCGTAGCAGTTAAGCCGGACGCGCTTGTAACTCCAGCGTTATAATCCCTTTATCTACAGACTCATTGATGAGCATCAATGTGCCTAGGATAACCCTAACAGCAGAGCTGTAATTCTTAAAAAATAATTGTTGAAAGCTTAACTTTTTCTACATATTTATACAACAAATTTTTTAATATATTCCAAACTCATATAAATTAAGTAAACAACTACCATACTTCCTAGAAAAAATATGTTTTAAATGATTAAATTGATATGGCTCATTGACTCTTTTTTTTGAATATTTCTCTTCTAAAAAAAGATATGCATTTTTCTTAAATACCTTTTTATTGAGTAACATTTGTATTAGCTCAAAAATAAAAGATGGACTCTTTTCATAATATAGATATGGAGGGTCAACATAAATTATATCGTAAGATTTTCCATCAGATAGACGCTTATAATCTGAGAAAATAACTTCAGTTTTATCTTGCAGACTAAACTTTTCTATATTCGCTTTAATACACCTAAGTGCATTTATATCATTATCTAAAAATGTTGCAAAACTACCACCCCTACTTATCGCTTCTATACCCATTATTCCGCTACCTGCAAACATATCTAAAAAATAACAATCTTTTACTTTATCTCTGCAGATATTAAATACACTTTCTCTAACAATCGATGCTGTTGGCCTTGTAGATAAGCCTTTTGGAGTTTTTATTCTGCTATTTAAAAAAATGCCGCCGGTTATTCTGAGTTTCATTCGATTAATGGTTTTACCGAAAATGGTTCTAACAAAGATTTTGCTTCATCAAGATGATATGGCTGATTATCCATAAAATAATCGTTATAACATTCGTATGATTGCAAAAGCGCCCATTGTTTTTTTAATATTTCTCCACCTTCATTAGCTTTTACAAATGAAATATCTTTTTTAATATGAAAATATCCATTTGCATTTTTACCTTGTAAAAATAGGGTGAAATTACCCATTTTATTGGTCTTGCTAAGAATAGTATATGGTTGATTAGCATATATATGTGGCAGCTGCATAGATTTTTGTGAAATAACAAAATTTACATCTTTAGATGAACTATAAATTGTTGGTACAATATCTTTTGCTATAGGCCTATTAATAGAATTTATAAGTTTTTGCAATTGCCTTTTTATTCCTGAAATTGATGAAGCGTAAAATATATCTCCTTTATTTCTTTTAGCAAAAAGTTCCATTAAGGAACTATTTTTATCAGAAGTAAGACACACCACAAATAATGAATAGGCTCCTTCATTAATTTGTGTCCATCTTTCTAGCATACGACAATTTTTCTGCTTGTTTAACTCTTCCCCATTAGAAATTAATATTACCGTATTGGCATCATTCTCATTGACTTCTCTTTGAAATAAAGAGAAAAAGGGTTGAGTATAATTTGTCGCAGTAAAAAAACTTCCTAGATTCACTTTTACTAAAAAGTCTTTAGCATAAGATAGTGATTGTTTCGTTAAATTATAATTATCTGGAAACGCTATATCTAAGCGGTTGTTAAAT
>CAYUWE010000231.1:0-2400 GCA_964448255.1 uncultured bacterium
TCCCGGCATAATAGGAACATTGGGGAAGTGGCCCTGAAAAAATTCTTCATTTATTGTTACATTTTTCTGAGCGATAATTTCACTTGCATTTAAATCAAGATGAATAACTTTATCTATTAATAAAAATGGATATCGATGAGGCAATATCTTTGTTATTTGCCTATGATTCAAAACTGCATCTTCTTTCATAACGCTTCTCCTTGAACCATTTTCATTAAATTTTTGGCAAAAGCAATATTTGAAGAATGACCAGATCTAATAGCAACAACATGTCCAATAAAAAAAACACCCATTAATGAAAGATCACCTATCAAATCCAATATTTTATGCCTCGCCATTTCTTCTGGGAACCTAGTACCTTCTGGGTTCATTATCTTTTCATCCTTAATTATTACCGCATTGTCTAACCCCCCACCTTTAATCAGTCTTTTTTGTAATAGGGGTTCAATTTCTTCATATATTGAAAAAGTACGTGATGGCGCTATCTCATTTTTATATTCTTCAGGTGTAACTGAAAAAGAAAAATATTGAGATCTTAAAAAACTAGAATTTGGATAATGCAATGTATAACTTACTCTATACTCATCAGAAGGAAAAGCAATAATATGTACTTCTTTATTTGACCAACAAATAGGTTTTGTTAATTTAAAAACATTTTTTGTTTTTTCTAAATTAGTTACTCCAGCTTTTTCTATCAGTTCAACAAATGCCTTTGCACTACCATCGGCTACAGGGATTTCTGGTCCTTTTACACGGATAAGGGCATTATCTATTTGAAATGCACTTAATGCCGATAGCAAATGTTCAACCGTTTGTATTGTAGCTAGTTCATTGCCTATCAATGTGCAAAGGGGTGTTTCTTTAACTGATTCTAAAGTAGCCATAACACTAGGCTTATTATCTAAATCTACTCTTTGAAAACAAAGACCTGAGTCTGCAGAAGCAGGACATAATTCTATTTCAGTTTTTTCCCCAGTAAAAAGACCTACACCAGCAAGGGTTACAATTTTATTAAATGTTTTCTGTCGTTTGTCATTATTCGTCAAAAGAAACCCCTATTGGCAAATAGCAAGAAGTTAATATTTTTAATAAATCCTCTAATCTCAATGCATAAAAAATTATCTGACCCAAATTTTTTGAGCAAGTTCTATTTCATAATTAAACACTATTTATTGTCTTATTCCTGCTTTTTTTCTTCTTTCGATTCGTAAAAAAAATTTTTAAAAAGTAACAAATAAAACTACTTATAGCAAAGCCTAAGATAAAATAATCACCCCAAAAAGTATATAAGGTTTTATAATTAAAAATTGGAATTTGCAATAACAAAACACCTTCACATTTTTCTAAAGGTAAATTCTTTTTTGATAAAATTTTAATATCTTTACCAAAACAATCAATACCTCCACTTATCCCAGTATTACAAGAACGTATTAAGGAAATGCCATTTTCAATAGAACGTAATCTCCCATGTTCAAAATGTTGATTTGCTAATTTAGAAGAAGGAAACCATATGTCATTACATAAGCTAACTAATATTTCCGCTCCTTTTTTTCTTGCTTGTCTTGCCAAATGCCCATAAGTCTCTTCTAAACATATGCAAATACCAACAGGTATTTTTGAAGAAAAAACCTTTGCTTTTTTCCCTGGAGTATATGCATCAGAAATACCAAAAGATGCGGCAATATTTTTACAAAAAGAAAAAGGAAAATATTCTCCTATTGGAACAAGTTTTCTCTTAACATATCTATTTATGTTTTTATTATTAGAAAAACAAAACGCAGCATTATATCCTTGTTTGCCAGTAGTATCATAATCTTCCATTCCCATAATAACATCAGCATTATAATAACTTGCTAATGATTGCGCCCAATAAGCATTTGATACCATCCAGGAATTTTCTTTTCTTTGTGCTAATGGATCTTCTAATGTAGGAAAAGAAAACTCTTTATTATCATTAACTGAATTCCATACTTGTTTAAATATTGATAATGGATAAAAAGAAAAATACGTACCAAAAGATACTGAGCATTCAGGAAGAACAATCAAATCTATAGAATCAATATTTGCATTTTTCAAAAAATATAATATTTTTTCCCATTGCACTAATGGAGATACAAATTGCTTTGATGAATACATTTTTTCTTCTGGAGTGTATGTCGTCTGTATTACAGCTATTGATAATTGATCTCTTGTTTCCAGCCCCTTTTTCAAATATTTTTCATGGCAAAAACCAAAAAGATATGGGAAAAAGGCAAAAACAACACCAATAGCTATCCATTTTTTTGAAAACCCCCTTAAAATAGCTTTATAAAAAAATAGATTTACCAAAATCACATAAAATGAAAGACCATAAACACCAACAATAGCGCTTAATTGAATAGAATATTTATTACAACAAAG
>CAYUWE010000232.1:0-2380 GCA_964448255.1 uncultured bacterium
AGGAAAAAACGCCTTCGTTTATTATTCAAAGAGGAGATACTCATTATCATTGTTTTGGCTGCGGAGCTCATGGTGATGCTATAGCATTTTTAATGAACTATCAAAAAATGAGTTTTTCCCAAGCGGTAGAGCAATTAGCAGAGAAATTCCATGTTCAATTAGAACAAGAAGAAAAAAGTGATAATAAAAAACCTAATATTAATAAATCTTATTATAAAGAGATTTTAGATTACGCAGCTAGATTTTATCATTTTTACCTTCTTCATACAAAAGAAGGGCAAGATGCCTTGCCCTATTTATTTAATAGGGGGATTGACCTTTCATTTATCAATAATTTTAAAATAGGACTCTCTCCGAAAAGAAAAGGCATCTTTTTCAATATGATGATGAAGAAAAAGATAAAAAAAGAGCATTTATTTGATGTTGGTTTATTAAAACAAAATGGAAATGATTTTTTCTATGATAGGATAATGATTCCAATTGAAGATATGTTTGGTGGGGTGATTGGGTTTTCTGCAAGGAAATTTCAGGATGATACAATAGGACCAAAATATATAAATACCCCGGAGACTATTCTTTTTAAGAAATCAAAAGTATTATTTGGACTTAGCCATTCTAGGCAAAGAATTGCAAAAGAAAGAAGAGCGATAATTGTAGAAGGGCAAATCGATGCATTAAGTTTGATACATTCTGGAATAAATATCGTTGTAGCAGGACAAGGTACAGCTTTTGGAGAGGAACATGTAAAAGAACTACTGCAGCTTGGTGTTAATCATGTTTATTTAGCTTTAGATTCTGATAAAGCTGGGGAAGAAGCAGCGATAAAGATAGGACATTTATTTCAAAAAGAAGCCATAGAGGTATATGTAGTAACGCTGCCAGAGGGTAGTGATCCTGATATTATTTTAAAAGAAAATGGCCCTGAGGAATGGATAAAGTTATTAAAAAGCAGCTTAGATTATCTAACATTTCTTCTAAAGAGCTTATCAAAATCATTGAATGTAAATAATTCACCAGCAGCGAAAAATGAATTAATCCAAAATATGGTTAAGAGAATAAAAGAATGGGACCATCCATTAATGGTGCATGAGAGTTTAAGAAAATTAGCAAAACTTACTCAAACTCCGGAATCAGTTATAGGGATAGAAAAAGAAGTAACGCCAAATGTATATGTGAAAAAATCTTTAAGCATTTCTTCTGGGCAGATTGATCCTGATAGAATATTAGAAACAGATCTTTTACGTTTATTATTCTTAATGGGTGAAGAGAATGAAAAAATTGTAGAAATAGCTAAAAAAAATATTAAAGAAGAGTATTTTCAAATAGCAGTATGTAGAAGATTGTTTACTAGTTACATACAAGCATGTGAAGAAAAAAAACCAAGAGACTTATTGTCATTAGTTATTCATCTAGATGAAACAGAAGAGCAGTTATTTTTATCTGAAATGCTTCAAAAAAGGGTAAATAAAGAAAAAGCATATGATGCTTTTATCGAAACCTTGCAGAAAATGTTGGATAGATATTGGATGGCTCAACGAGAAGAGATAAAAATGAAAATTCAAAGCGGGAAATGCAACGATGATGAAGCTATAAATTTAGCTAAACGTTTTGATGATATAAAGAAAAAACGTCCAAATATATTATTCTAAATGCTTTTTCAATGTAGGTAGAATATTGTTTATTGCAATTCTAGTCTGATTCATAGAATCTCTTTCTCTTAGCGTTACAGTATCATCTTCTAATGTTTGATAGTCTATTGTAATACAAAATGGAGTTCCTAGTTCATCTTGCCTGCGATAGCGCTTGCCGATAGCTCCAGAATCATCATATTCTGTATACCATGAAGTTTTAATCGTATCGAAAATGGCTTTAGCTTTATTTGTTAGACCATCTTTTTTCATAAGTGGAAATACCGCAACTTTTATAGGAGCCATTTTTGGTAAAAACTGTAAAACCGTTCTTTTTTCACCATTTGACAACATTTCTTCTTTATAGGCACTGCAAAGAAGTGCCAAAATAGTTCTATCAACGCCGAAAGTAGGTTCTATTACATGAGGGATAAACCGTCTATCTACATCAATGTATTCTTGTTTTACACCTGATAATTCAGCATGTTGTTTTAAATCGAAATCTGTTCGGTAAGCAAGGCCGTATAATTCACTCCTTCCAAATGGAAAGTCATATACTATATCTATAGTTTTTTTAGAGTAATGCGATAATTTTTCTTTTGGATGTTCTTTTAATTGAGTTTGAAGACCAATATCTTTACACCAATCTTGCATATCTTCTAGCCAAAGATCGAAGTGATTTTTCCAGTCTTCTTCATGTGTAAAATATTCTATTTCCATTTGTTCAAATTCAATAACTCTAAAAATGAAAT
>CAYUWE010000233.1:0-2359 GCA_964448255.1 uncultured bacterium
TTTCCAAAATATACCTTCTCCTTGAGCCATTTTTGTATCTACAAATCCTGGCCTTATATCTGTTATTGCTATAGGTAACTTAGATTTATAAGCATGGATGCTTAATCCTTGAAGATAATTTGAAACAAAAGCTTTTGATGCACTATAGGCAGGGGAGCCTGAATTAGGGATTAAAGCTGCTACTGAAGATATTCCTACTAAATGTCCTTTTTCTTGTTTTAAAAAATAATGATAAGAGGCCATTACCATAGCGGTAAAACCTGTTACATTTGTATCTAAGGTTATCTTTTCTTTTGACCAATCAAAAATTTCTTTATTCCAATCTTTGCTTGAAGTTGAAAAACCTGTTCCTGCATTGATAATTATAAGATCAACTCCATTCATTTCTTTAATAAGATCGAAAAGAAGGTTTGTAGCTTCAGGTTTAGTTACATCTATTTTTTTTACAAAAGATTTATTAGACAATTCGTTTTGAAGATCGTTAAGTAATTCTTCTCTTCTCGCAACTAGTCCTAAAATATAATCATTTTTAGATAAGACTTTTGCTAATGCTTTTCCTATTCCAGAAGAGGCTCCTATTATTATAGCTTTTTTACTTGAATCTGTTTTAGTAGTTATATCAATCATTTTATTTATCTTGTAGAAGATGTTCATTTAAAAAATTTTCAATACCCATAAGCAACTTAAAGGTATTTTCTGGACGCATTTTTTGATGACCTTCATCAGGGAAAAGCATGTATTCACAAATAACTCTATTTTTTTTCATAGCCTCTACCATTTGATCAGCTTCACTTTGTTTAATTCTAGGATCATTGCCACCATGAGCAATAAAGACAGGTATTTTAATTTGATCAGCTTTGAATAGAGGAGAACGAGATTCTAAAAAATCAGTATCAATCTCAGGATTTCCTAACCGTTTAAGCCATTTTTCTCTGCCCATTTCATTAAATGAAATTATTGAATGTAACATTGTAACCAAATTACTCGGTCCGCTTATATCAATTGCACAGCAAAAAATATCTGGTGTAAAAGTAGCTCCAACTAATGCAGCATAACCTCCATATGACATCCCAGCTATAGCTATTTTTTTAGGATTCGCTATTCCTTCATTTACCATCCAATTAACAGCATCTATTAGATCGTTATGCATTTTATTGCCCCATTCTTTATCACCGGCATTTAAAAATTCTTTACCATATCCAATAGAACCTCTAAAATTAACTTGTAGACAAGCGATGCCTTGATTAGCGAGCCATTGTGCTTGATCATTAAATCCCCAAGCATTACGAAACCAGGGGCCTCCATGAACATCAATTACTATTGGGAGATTTTTTTGTTCTTTATCAATTGGACAAGTCAAGTAACCATGTATTATTAATCCATCACGAGTTTTAAAAGATATTGGTTTCATAGATGGTAATTTATAAGAAGAAAGGTAAGGTCTATCATAAAAAAGCAAGTCTATCTTTTTAGTTTGTCGATCATACAAATAATAAGCTCCTGAAGAGTTGTCATTTTCAAAAGTCAAAACCCATTTAGTGTCATCTTGATTACGGTCGATATAAGTCAGATCTCCCTTATTAATCGATAAAATAAATTTAAGATCATTTTCTGTCTCAGCATTTAAACTTTTCCATATTCTACGCTCTTTTACATAAGATGCAATTTCAGGTTCATGAGTGAGAGGGTTTTCTATTGCAAAGTCAATGTCATATTGGCTGTCTTCTGATAATAATGTTCTTTTGCTATTAGTAAGATTAATTTTTAGAAGGCGCTGCGTATTGTTGTTTAGAGAATCTATTAAATATAAAAAATTCCCATCTTTTGAAAAACTAACGGGTCTAGATCCTTTTGATGGATCAGAACCGACTAATGAATCTTCAAAATTCCATGCCAAAGTTTGTTGCCAATTACTATTATCATTTTTTCTTGTAAGCAAAGTGGTGCTACCATCAGTATTTACTGCCACAGCAGCACGAACACAAAGCTGATTATCAGCAAGCCAGACATCAATATTTCCTGGATTTTTTGCAATCATTTCTAATGATCCAGATATAACGTCTAAGCGATAAACATCAAAATAAGCTGAGTGATTTTTATTCATCAAAATTAGAATTTCTTTAGGAAATTGGCTGCTACTAGCACAAAACTTTGCAGTTACACCATCAAATAGGGTCATATTATCTATTTCTAAGGTTTCTAAGTCGATTCTATAAATATGCCATTTTTCATCTCCATTATTGTCTTGAACAAATAGGATATGTTTATTTGTTTTGGCCCAGATGAATCCATTGACACTATTTTTAATACGGGTAACTGGATAATCGTTGTCTTTTTCTAGGGTTTTGATCCATATATT
>CAYUWE010000234.1:0-2357 GCA_964448255.1 uncultured bacterium
ATTACCAAAGATTACCAGAAAGAATATTAATTCGAAAGGTCTTGTAAAATCAATCGTTTCTTACAACTTTCCTTTTTAAAGTTGGAATCATTAGAGAAAATAAATTCGCCATTAGGAATAATTTGACCTGTAGAAGAAAAAATTATCTCTTTTTTTTCAATAATTTCATCATTATACATGAAATATACATCTTCAAAAAATTTTTCTTCTCTTTTTTGCCCTCGAAATAACCCCTGTTTTTCATCGGAGCCCCTATAACAATGCAGTCCATTTTTTTCTTGATAAAAAAATAAAACCATATCTGCTTGGTTACTAATTGCTAATTCTTTAGTAACCTTCATCATATCGTTTATTCTTTCAATGCTCTTTTCAAAACGATAAATTGAAAGAGAAGATGCTAATTTTACTCCAATAATTGTAGCTACAATTCCAATTATTGAAAGAGCAATAAATAACTCTATTAGAGTAAAGCAATTTTTTTTCATTGTTCATATTCTTCCGTCTCTTTTAGTTTCTTTTCTTTTTTCCCTTTTTTCATTTCATATTCACTAAGCCCTTTTGATGTAATTACTATGTCGTTAGCACTTTTTACGTATTCACAATTTAATCTATACCCCCACCCATCTTTAATTAATTCTTTAGGGTTTTTTGCAAGGCCCGATTTTTCTAAATATTTTAAAGGATCTATTGCTACGTCATTGATGTCAGCACCTTCGGCAACTTGTAAAAGTAATAAATCATGCACCTGCTTTATAGATTCTTTTGTTCGAAAAACTTTACCCTTATCTAAACTACCCTTCATGTTATATCCAATAACACTACCTATGATCCCTATAAGGAAAATTACTATCATTATTTCTAATAGCGTAATATGTCTTCTCTTTTTCATGTTTTTTTCTCTCCATTTATGTATCTGATAAAAATGAACTGACATCCGTCAGTGGTAATAAAACTGCAAGAACAACAAATCCTATAACTATACCTAAAATTAGTAGTACTATTGGCTGCAAAATTGAGGTGAGTTTAGCCAATTTTTTTTCGATCTCCTCTTCATATATTGATGCAAGATGTAACAACATCTGCTCCGTGCCGCCACCTTCTTCTGCTATCGCTAACATCCTTGAAAATAACAAAGGTATCGACGATTGTTTCAATTGTTCACTAAGTTTCCCTCCTTGAATAACTTTTTTTTCAGCTTTTGTTATTTCATTTTCTAAAAAAGGATGTTTCATCCCTTTCCTAGCTAGTTTTAGAGCATCAATAAATGAAAGTCCCCCTGATAAAAGAATAGAAAATGATCTACAAAACCTTACCAAGGCTACTTTCAACATTAATGTTTTTAAATATGGGCAATGTAAAACTATATTGTATATTTTCTTTCTTCCAGAAGGATGAACAACAAAATAAATTCCAACACTTATCAAAAGCAGCAAACATGAAAAAAACAATACTTTCTTATTGTTTACCCATACGCTAATTGTAAGGACAAATCTCGTTAAAGGGTGAAGAGTTCGTCCTTCAAACAATTCAAACAGTGAAGGGACAACAAAAAATAATAACGTAAATATCACAATGATACAAAAACCTGATAATATAGCTGGATAAAGCAAAGACGAAACAATCTGTTTTTTTAGTTTAACTTGCTTTGATAATAATAAAGCTATTTCATCTAATGCTTTTTCTAGCTCTCCTGTTTTTTCAGCATTAGCTATCATCGAACAAAATAAAAGATCAAAACTATTTTGGTGGTATGATAAAGCCTTAGAAAAAGATATCCCTGATTGTAATTTTTCACATACAATAGAAATAATATATGAAATATGGGTACCTCTATATTTTTCTTCTAAAGCATTCAACGCTTCATAAAGAGATAACCCTGCTTTTAATATTTTTGATAAACCTTTTGTAAATGTAATAACCTCTTCTTTAGATAGTTTTGTCTCTCTGCAGTTTTTTACTTCTTTTAAGTTAATAAGAAGAAAACCTTTTTTATCTAACTGCTCTTTAGCATTAACATATGATGATGACTCAACGGTTCCTTTTACTTTTTTGCCATCTGAAAAAACTCCTTCATATGCAAATCTTGCCATTACCTTTACCTTTATATTACTTTTGTAACTCTTAATAACTCAGAATAGGTAGTAATACCCTCTTTCACCAAATGTAACCCCGAGGCAAACAAATCTATTATACCTTCTTCTTTAGCCACATTTCTCAACTCTTCTATATCCATATTTTTCATTATTTGTTTTCTCATTTTACTAGTAACAATTAAAAGCTCATAGATCCCTCTTCTTCCTTTAAATCCAGTGCCAAAACATTCAGAGCACCCTTTGCCCCGATAAAAATTATCATTA
>CAYUWE010000235.1:0-2355 GCA_964448255.1 uncultured bacterium
CTTTTTAAATTTTCTATCTTCTAAACCTAGCTCTTTTGGTCCATCGACTTCTTCTACTTTTATAATTTCACCATCTGCAGGACTTACTAAATACTTATCATCATTAATTGAAGTTCTATCTGGGTCTCTAAAAAAATAGTATACCCAAATTGTAATTACTAATCCTAGTAATCCTAAAAAAGTACTTAAAGCATACAATACAAGTGTCGCGACACCTGATATGATTAAAAATCTATAACCCTCTGTATGAATTTTTGGAAATATTTTATTAATATAATTAGTAACTAATTTCACCCCATCTTCATGCATAGCTTTTTTAAATCCCAACTTACTCAAATCGATGTTAGTCATAATATTTACTAATATTTTAAAAAACCTCAGGATTTAGATAGCATTCAATCCTGAGTTATCGAAGAAACCTGCTATCTTCATCTACTCCATTGTTTCGTGTGATAATTCTTTCACTTTATATCCACAAAATAAATATTTAATTCGCGTCCATATATTAGCTTGTGTTACTGCTTTTATTGTTTCGTTTGCAACTTGTAAAGAATTATGGGTAATTTCCAATTCTTTTTGCATGTTATCCCATGCTTCATATTGAAGACCAAGTATATCCTGTGCCTGTTTAGTAAGACCGACAATAATATCAACACCATCAGATCGACGGAATCTCTGTCCCTTAATTAATTCTCTTATTTCCGATATCGGCACAACAACATCGCCTTTGTCAGATAATGCTTCAATTGCTTCATAAGGCATCATATGACTTACTATTTCAATAGGATCTTGATTCGTTTCATAGAATTCGATATTTTTGATTAGAATCATCAATTCAACCGTATCTCTGGGGAATAGACAATTGTCTTTAAACCTTCATGAATAGACTCTATAACTTTTTCCGTAGTCTCTGCATCTTCACAATGTATTTTTACCCAAGTACCTATCAAGATAATTAGGATATCTAACATATCTTGATGAGATAAATCATAGCTTTGGAATGCCTGTATTGCTGATTGTATTGCTTCTATTCTTTGGTTTTTCATTACTCTATATCCTCTTCCCGTCTGGCATGTATTGTCTTGATTCTTGCATAATTCCCACAAGAAGATTTTTTACAACCTCAGTAAACTGATAATTAAGATTTAGTTCTATTGCACTTATCTCTTGAAGATTATTCAACTCTTCCTTTGATTCAACTGTAATTTCAAAAGTTATAGATGAGAAATCTTTGTGTGCGAGATGTGATGTTACTTTCATTTTAATCCTTGATGTCTAAATACCGTTTCAGGTGGGATTCGATTGTGACTCTTAAAATATTCATTAATTTCCAAAATAGCACCTTTAGTCGTTTCAAAATCAAGATCAAAATCGGAACAGATCTCCTTTAACGAATAGTTTTGACATGCGAATAGAGTTAATAATTGGTTAGTGGTGAACCTATAACCCTTAATACAAGGTAAACCATTGCACTTATCAATGTCGATGACGATGTAGTTGAATTTCATCTGTTTTCTCTGCGTATTATTTCCATATATGGTTTATCAAATTTCATGGCTAATTCCATTAAGACTTTTTTAACAATATCACAATCAAGATTAAAGTTTTCTGAAATTTCATGAATATCATATCCACATGCAATTTCTGACATAAGTTTAGCAATTTTGAAATTAGTATCTTTAATACAAGGCTTATTGTTTTCCTGATCTATGCAAATTGAAGTTTTCATTTTACCTCCTCAATACTCTTACTTAAATCCTCTACTGCACGCCGAAGTGCGCAAAGATATGTACAAAAATCCACTTCCATACCATTGGAATAAAGATGTGGCGTAAGTGCTTTTGTAATTAGCGAATGCACTTTGAGTTGCACACCTTTTTCAAAAAACCACATTTATTTTTCCTTCATTTTATGTAGCTATATAAAGCTGTTGATAATAGTCATATACTGGTCTTTTTACCCCATCCACACCTGTAGCATTCCACCCTTTAATATCCGCACGGCATAACTCGCCATCTGTCTGAAATAACAACCATTTTCCATTATCATTAACCCATCCTAATATATCAACACTATCTGGGAAATGTACTATATGAAAATCATCTAATTCTTTATTTTTTTCTGCTAAACGAAAAATAGGTATCTGGCGAAATGTAGCTTTTGTCATTTTATGGTTATCAACTCTTACCACATGGATTGATACATTTGCTTTTTTGATTTTTAACTGCGTGACGTTATTCATTGGCAAGTTTACTCTTGATCAATATCCGGTAAACCAAGTTCATGTGCGATATCGTTAGCTAATAGCAAGATGGTTTTTCGATCTGTATTCATTCTATATCTGAAATTTGTGGG
>CAYUWE010000236.1:0-2345 GCA_964448255.1 uncultured bacterium
TTCACCTCATTTGAAAAAAAATTATTCTCCATGGCTAGGTTCATTAGTAGTTAAATCCAAATATAGGAAACAAGGATTTGGTAGGGAATTGGTAATTCATGCAAAAGAAAAAATCAAAGAGTTTGGATACGATGAATTATATGGTTTTACTGATAAGGAGACGTTTTATCAAAAACTTGGATTTGAACTTGTTGAAAAAGTTAAGATAAACGAAATTCCAGTATCGATAGTGCATTGTAAGATAGTTTAATTGCTGTTTTTGAGGTGTTTTTCTATCCAATTAACTTCTTTTTCCCAAATATCAAAATATTGTTTCGAAGAAAAATGAAAATGCGTTGCATTAGGATAAATTACCATTTTTGATTTTGTTTTTAATACATCAAATAACTTTATAGCTTGGTCTAATGGTGCTCTTTTGTCTTTTTCACCATGTAATAATAGGGTGGGAGTGGTTATGGATTTTGCAAGATGTAATGGGGATCTTTTTTTTAATAAATTTAGGGAGAATTTCTCAAAGTATTTTTGTAAATAGCTTTTGAAATCTGAAGTTAATATCCAAGATTGTAAATCTGATATTGTAGATCCTAAAATTGCTGCTTTAAATAGGTTAGCTTTAGAGATAGCAAGCGATGCTAAATATCCTCCGTAGCTCCATCCGATAATTCCAATTTTACTAGTATCAATAAATCCTTTTTTTATTACTGTGTTTAAACATTTAAATAGTTCTTTTAAATCTCTATTTCCCCAGCTAAGGGAGGTGTCTTTCCTAAAAGTATATCCATATCCCATAGAACCTATTACATTACATCGTAGTATGAAATACCCTAATGAAGATAGTGTTGCAATAGGATATAAGCTATTTGTTTGTTGGATAAATGATTGAGTAAATGAAGATGTTGGCCCTCCATGTACAAGCAGTACTAAAGGATATTTTTTTTCTCTAATAAACTTTTTAGGATAAGTTAATAGACTCTCTATTTTGTTATTGTATGAGGGAATATAAATCTGTTTTGTAGTGAAATTTGAAGTGATATTTTCATTAAAATTAGTAATTTTTTTGTTGTTACAATAGATTTCTGGCGGGGTGTTACAAGATTCACCAACGAAAAATAATTTTTTCCCCATAGAGATATTAGAAAGCCAAGAGATAGCAATCTTTTTTTTCTTAATAGAATTGTTATTCAGAGATATCTCATAAATAAAATTTCTAGTTTTTTCTTGATCTAAAATTATAAGGGTATTTTTGTTTTTCCAACCCAAAATTTTAGACCGTTTATTAAAAGTAGAGGGGAGTTTTCTTTTTTTATTTGTTTTTAAGTTGATTAACCAGATTGATGAAAAACCACCACCATTTTCTACGTTTTCAATAGCTAAATAAGCTATAAAATTACCACAAGGAGAAAATTTTGGGTTTTCATATGCATTTTTACCTTTAGCAATAACTTTTGTTTTTAATGAATCTATATCAATAAGGCATATGTATCTTTTATACCAATCTCCAGGGGTATTAGTTAGTTGTTTTGTAAAAGCTATTTTCTTTGCATTTGGGCTTATAGAAAACCCAACAATATGACCTTTTTCAAATGTTAATTGCTTTAGGGTATCTCTAGAAAATAGAAATAATTGGCTATTGCTGGCTTTTAGAGGCTTTTTTGCTAATATGATTATAAATTTATCATCTTGAGATAATTTAAAATCCTCAATTTCTAAAGTGGTTTTTAAGAGTAATTTTTTTGAAAAATATTCGTATAGCCCAAGCTTATTTTTGTAGTTTTTAAGATAGTAGAGTTTTTTGCCATTATTTGAGAATTTTGGATTAAATCCTTTTGTTAAATCCTTTGTTTTTTTTCCATCAAATAAATAAATATTTTTCTGCCAAGTATTATCTGCTGTTGTAATGGTGAATGCTAAAGTGTGTTTTGATTGAGAGAGATCAGATATTTTTCTGCATGAAAAAAAATGCTTATTCCAAAAATTTGCCATAGTAATAGTTAGTATTTGTTTTATTTATATTTGCAGAGAAGGGTGTTTTTTTGTAATAAGCAAATTATGGATAAGATTATTGCAAATATATTAAGTAAAGCTTTTTGGTTAAAAGATTATGAAAAAAAATGGATACAAAAAGCATTAACTAGTCCAATGTATAATTTTTTAAATGCAAGTGAGTTAACAAAGCTTTGTAGGGTATTAGCAGCGATTCCATTTGCAGAATATACTATTAGAAAAGAAGGGAAAAAAATAACTTCGATTTTAAAAGTGATTTTCAAAAAAATACCTTTTGTTAATAGATGTTTTCTTACTGTTGGGTTATGGAATTTGCATGTCTGTCATGCAGAAAAATTTAA
>CAYUWE010000237.1:0-2103 GCA_964448255.1 uncultured bacterium
CTGTTAGAATGGCTAAAGGCAAATGTCTACTATTTTTAATAGCAGCCATTATAAGAAGTTTCATTATTTATCCTTAAATTTATTAAGACGTAGCAAACTTGCCCATTTGTCTAAATTTTCGATACCGACTCTCAATTAAATCATTAGAAGGAATATTCTTCAAGAGTTCCCAATTATCTAAAATAAATTCTTTTACGTTTTGATAAACTACATCAGGATCATGATGAGCTCCACCTTGCGGCTCTGGAATTATTGCATCAATGATATTTAATTCTAAAAGATCTTCAGCTTGCATTTTTAATGCTGATGCTGCTTGTTCATTCTTTGAGGATTCTTTCCATAATATTGATGCACAACCTTCTGGTGAAATAACAGAATAATATGCATGTTCTAACATACCTATTTTGTCGCCAACACCTATCCCTAAAGCTCCACCAGAACAACCTTCACCAATTAACACTACTATAATCGGTGTTGGCAGTTGAGCCATCTCAAATAGGTTTTTTGCTATTGCCCATCCCTGCCCTCTTTCTTCTGCTGTAAGGCCGGGATATGCTCCTGGAGTATCTAGAAATGTTATTATCGGAAGATCGAATTTCGCTGCTAATTGCATCACTCGAAGAGCTTTTCTATATCCTTCCGGGTGTGCCATCCCAAAATTTCTATGCAGTCTTGTTTCAGTATCTTTACCCTTTTCAAGACCTATAACAACAAATTTCTCTTTCCCCAACTTTGCAAAGCCAGTAATTATTGAAGTGTCATCTCTATATGTTCTATCTCCAAAAATTTCATAAAATTCATCGAACATATTTTCAATATAATCAATAGTATTAGGACGAGCAGGATGACGGCTAATGGCAACTCTTTGCCAAGGCTTTAATTTTGAATATACCTTTTTCTTTAGCCTCTCTAATTTTCTTTCTAAGTTCTTTATTTCATCTTTTGACCAAAGAGAATTAGATTCATTTTGCTCTTTTAATTTGGACAGAGTCTTCTTATATTCAAATATCTCTCTTTCATGAGGTAATATAGTCATAACGAAAAACCTATTTTTCTGTTCCAGGTAATTGGACATCGTAAAAATCTTTTACCAATTCAACTTCTGTAGGTTTAGTTATTACAATAGAAAAAATTTCCTCTATATCTTCTGATGCTAATCTAACACAGCCATCGCTGTCATATTTCCCAATAAGTGTTTTATCCTCAATCAACAACCCAGTATCAGGATCATTACTCCATGGCGCGCCATGAAGGCCAAAACCTTTTGCAGGCTCTGTGCAGCTTTCTACTTCTTTTTCAAAAGGTATCCATCTTGTTCCAAATACCTTTAGCATCTCAATTTTTCTATCTTGAAAATACCCCATCGTTCCAGGCTTATATATAGCTACCTTACTTCCAAGTAAATATTTCCCAGTAGGTGTTAAATACCCAGATTGTCTAAGCTCATCTTTCCTGCCGATACCAACATTATATGTCTTTAAAAGTATCCTTTCATTAGATGAGTTGTCCAAAGCATAAAACCACATTTTTGCTCTAGACAAATCTATAAGCAAATAAAAACTAATGTCTAAATCTTTTTTTAGAACATTAAATTTATCGCCGGGAGATATCTTTTGAGTAAAATAATCAGCTTTTTTGTTAAGGCTCCTAGCAATAAAATGCCTTGTAGTTTCATAGTAAGAAGCATAATCAGCAATCCATGCAGGCCTTCCTTTTAACCATGGAACTCTACTAGTATAAGTAATAGTTTCTACAATTGGTAATTTTGAAGAATCTGTAGCAAACAATTGACTAATGCGATCACACGTAGGAAGGATCTCTTCATTAATTTCTTCTAAAACTATTTCTTTAGCTTTATTTGGACTTTTCTGTTTTACATCGTCATGAATAAGTATTTCTTCAACTACGGGTGCTTGTTCAATTGGTTTTTCAACTACATTGTTAGCTATTTCATTTTCTTTTGGAGATTTTTTAAATATTGCTATGCACCCTATTAATACAAATAAACCGATGCCTCCGTACAATACTATCTTTTGTAAAGACAAGTTATATCTCCTTTATTTTTAAATACATTCTTGATAATTTCGGCTCGCTTTTCAATCA
>CAYUWE010000237.1:2113-2328 GCA_964448255.1 uncultured bacterium
TTAAATACTAATTATACTTCAAAATATATCTTATTTCAAGATTTCAAAATCTTCTTTTACTAGGAGTTCTATCATAAATATTAATTACTGCAAAGAATAAGATTGTACTAGGTAATAAAATATTTATTATACTTTTTCTATCTCTATAACACATTTAGATTCATCGGGATCTATTTCATAAGCAATTAAAAAATCTGCTTGCCAGAAGCTACTAT
>CAYUWE010000238.1:0-2320 GCA_964448255.1 uncultured bacterium
AAATGATAAGATTAGTAATAATCTTAATAGTGGTAGGATTTATCCTTGTAGTACTGATTTTTCGGCTTAATGGAAAAAATTGGGGTCTAAAAAGTTTAGTAAAGTACGATACTATGCCAGTTAAAAAAGGATAGTTGACAGATGTCTGTAAAAAAATGCTAAAATATGTCCAAGATGTTCATCAAAATTTACTAAAAAAGTAGGTAAAAGAAATAATATTCAAAGATACCAATGTAATGATTGTCATAAGAAGTTTCAACTCTCAAGAAGAACTACAAGATTAGAAAAATCACTTTTTAAAACCTATATTTATAAACGTCAAACACTAAAAGATTTAGCACAAAAACATAATCGCAGTATACGATGGATTCAATATAAAATCAAAGAATATGAGCCATCTGAAAAAATCCATAATCCAAGAGCAGTAAATCTAATATGTGATGCAACATTCTATGGAAAACGAAGAGATAAATTAGGCACTTTAGTTTTCATCGATAGCATTACTCATGAGATACTTCTATGGAAACATATTGAAACTGAAAAAGCCCAGGATTATAAACAGTTATTATTACAACTATTATCATTAGGATATACAATTAACTCTGTTACAGTAGATGGTAAGAAAGGCTTATATAAAGTGTTTGATGGTTATCCTATACAGATGTGCCACTTTCATCAAAAACGTACTACAAGAAGATATTTAACTAATAAACCAAAATTAGAAGCAAGTCAAGATTTAAAGAAAATTACTTCAAAATTAAAATATAGTGATGAAGTAAGATTTAGAAAAGCGTTAGATATTTGGTATCACAAATATAAAAACTTTATTGACGAAACAACCATCAATAATGAAACTGGCAAGGTGTTTTATAGTCATCAAAGAACAAGGTCAGCATATAGAAGTTTAAGAGCAAATTTACCTTATCTTTTTACGCATAAAAACCATAAAAATTTATCTATCCATAATACAACAAATTTAATTGAAGGTGGAGTATTTTCTCCATTAAAAATATTGATTAAAATTCATAGAGGTTTATCAAAATCATTGAAACTAAAAATAGTAGATGAATATTTTGTAAACTATAAGAAAAAATGATTATTTAGCCTGAAATTTTTTCCATTAAGCCACAATTTTAACATATTATCAAAGCCAGTTACACTTGTTTTTCTTCCTGGGATTGAAGGTGATATTCTAATGCTTCTTCTACAGCTTTTATATCTATTGATAACTTATCTGCACAGTCTCTTATTAATATCTCTTTAGAGTAATCCCCCTTAACGGCTTCTATTGTTTCTATAATAATTTTGTATAATTCTTCATCACTTGCCATTGTCTCCATATTGCTCTCCCGCTATCCTATTAGCTCATCATATAGTTTCTTAAAGTCTCTATCAATTTGCTTAAAATTATCTCTCACAATGTGTTTATAGAATACTTCTCCTATTGCTTCATTGTCAAAACTAAAGGCATCTATATTGTGTTTATAAATTGCTATTTTAATGAGGTCTTCATATTTTTTATATTTTTTAAGATTTTCAATCTCTTCCCAGCCCTGACTAGTACCAAATTTAAATGGTAGAAAATCAAACACATCTACTTTGCTACCATATCCATCACTTAATAGCTTGTTAATATACTTTAGAGACTCTATAGGGTTAGTTACTCTATAGTCTGCTGTTTTAATAATCTTAACTTTTTGCTTCATCCCCTCTTCAGGAGAAAACTCTTGTTCTTTTTCCACTATACACATTCTTTTACTGTCATAGCTTAATGCTTTATGAGTCATTAGTTGAGGATTGTTTTCTATTAGCTTGACCAATTCGCTCTCCACTTCTAACGCTTCTTCTGCTTCTTCTCTCCACTCTTGTAGCGATTTATCACCATAGTACGCAATGTCTAAAGTATTCTTCATATCTTTCTCTATATATTTTGCAAATGCAACAAGGTCATTGATTTTTTGATTAGTAAAATAGTAAAGTCTAGTAGTGATGCGGCACCCACCGAGATCTACACCATATTTTAGGCCCTCTTTGTTCTCTATAACTCTCCTTATTTTAAAAGCAATATGCTCAAGTTCTCCTCTCGCTGAGTCGTTTTTTCTTTTTTCTAGTAGTTCAATAAAGAAATCTGTATATTTATTGAGCTCACAAATAGCTGGTGACAATACTTTCTCTTTAAATTTTCTATACTCTTTAAACTCTGTACCAAATTTTTTTTGTATTTTATTAAATGAGAATCTAGCCAATGATGGTATGTGTTGAACCTTCTCTATACTTCTAATAAGCGTATCTAATCTAAATGTATAAGATGAGGTAAAGT
>CAYUWE010000239.1:0-2314 GCA_964448255.1 uncultured bacterium
CTACTGGAAAAATAGAAAGTGAACATCATCCTTTTACTTCACCTTATTTTGAAGAATGGAGAGCTGTAGCACTTTGGCAACATATTGAAAAAATTATTTCTAAACTATGTATCGATTATAATTATCAAGAAATACAAAAATATAATGTTGATGCAACTGTAAGCATTTGTGATGCTAAAAAATTTTCATCTAATGAAAAATTTGATCTTGTAGTAGTAGATGCTCCTTGTTCTAATAGCGGTGTATTGCATAAAAGAGCTGAAGCTAGATGGAGAATATCAAAAGATACGATCAAACATTTACAAGAAGAGCAATATAATATCCTTAAAAATGCTTGTTTGTTAGGAAATAAAGGCTTTTATATTTTTTACATGACATGCAGCATTTTAGAAGAAGAAAATGAACAGATAATAAATAAGCTAAAAGAAAATTTCGATGTAACAATTCATTTTATGGAAACTATTTTACCGACAAAAGATGGGAAAGATGGCGGATTTGGCTGTTTAATTTCTCTTACTTAGAATGATTGTTATTGTTATTATCATTGTTGTTGTTATGCTTCCAAAATTCCCACCATTTTTTCCAAGGGTGAGATGGTCTTTCAAATAATTTCGAAATAGTTTTTGGTTTTTTTCTTATGATAAAAGTTAAAGTTCCTCCGACAACTATCAATCCTGTTCCTATAAGTGTTAGAATACCCGGTGCATCATCGAAAAATATCCAGCTAATAAATACGATAAATACAACTATTGAATAGCATAAAGGAGATAGGAAAGAAGCTGTTCCATGGCGATAAGCTATTGTTAAAAATATCTGTCCAACAACTGTTGCTATACCAACACATATCATAAGGATTAACTCTATTCCAGTGGGTCCTTTCCATGTGATAATAGCTAATGGCAGAGTAATTATGGTTCCTAATAAAAAGAAATAAAATAGAGTCCGAGATAATGAGGCATGATTTAAATTTAGCTTTCTATTAGCAACTAATGAAAAGGCTGAAGCTATACCTGCTAATATCCCAATGGAAGATCCTGAGTGGATAATATTTGCTGTTGGCTGAAGGATAAATGCTATTCCGATAAATCCTAAAACTATAGTCCACCAGATATCTTTTTCCATTTTTTCATGAGACCAAATTGACCAAATTATAGGAGTGAAAAAAGGAGCGGAATAGGTAAGAACAGTTGCGTCTACTAGATTTCCATATTTTATTGCTGAAAAATAAAATATATAACTAGCTGTTCCTCCAAGATCTCTAGCAAGGTGATATTTCATAAAATGAAATTTGAAATTTAGAGTATTTTTTTTCATGCAATAAGGGATAATGCATATTAGACTTGTTAGATTTTGAAAAAATACTATTTCAAAAGTTGGGAAATTACTACCTATTGCTTTTACACAAGAACTACCTATAGCGAAACAAAAATATGCTATAATAGTAATAATAATGCCTAATAAGAGATTAGGCTTATCGTAAGAAACATTCATTTTATAAATATAGCCTTGTTAACCTCAACCTATGAAATCTTATAATTTCTGTTAAGTGGAATTATTTGGAAAAGATAGCAATAAAAAGTATTTTTCTATTTAAATGATGGTTCCTAGAAAAAGGAATTTTTCATATATTTTTTTGTTTGATCATTATTTACGAGGGTAAAGTGTTATGGAGTACGAGAAAAATAAAGTAGAATGGCTAGAGTATGATTTGCTTTCATCATTTTCTGATCTTTTCCAAGCAACCTTTTTAAGACATGGCGGTGTTAGTGTTGGACCATATTTCTCATTAAATACATCAGATGCTATAGGGGATCATCCAGATTCTGTTAAGGTAAATAGAGAATTAATTTATAAAAGCATCCCAAAAGTTGATAATTTAGTCTTTGCAAAACAGGTACATGGAAAAAATATTGTTGAAGTTACAAGTGAGAATATTTCTAAATTGCCAGCAGCAGATGGTTTATTTACTAGAGAAAAAAATATTGCCCTAGCGGTAACACATGCTGATTGTCAAGCAGCAATTTTTTTTGATCCAAAAAATGAAATAGTTGCTGTTTGTCATGCTGGATGGAAAGGGCTTGTTAAAAACATTTACAAGGTTATGGTTGATGTTTTTGTAAATGAATTAGGATCAAAAGCAGAAGATATATTAGTTTGTATTTCTCCTAGTATTTGTTCAAAACATTCAGAATTTAAAAATTATAAAAAAGAATGGCCAGAGAAATATTGGTCTTTTCAAGTTGAGCCATTTCATTTTGATTTGCAAAAGATTGCTGTAGTCCAGCTTGAAGATTGTGGAATACATCCAAATAAT
>CAYUWE010000240.1:0-2313 GCA_964448255.1 uncultured bacterium
CTCCAACAATTTTTGCCATCCACGAGCCCCATTATTGAAGGAATATTTGCTTATAGTTATCCTCTTTTAGGAGAAAATGCTACAATAAAAGAATTTAATGAAGCAAAGATGTATATTAAAAAGCTATTAGAAAAACATCTAAAAGAAAAGATTGAGTAATATTTTATGAAAAAAAATGCAATTACACCAACTAGAGATGAAGATTATGCACAATGGTATCAACAGGTAATAAAAAAAGCAGAGCTAGCTGAACATTCCTGTGTTAGAGGATGTATGGTAATATTACCGTGGGGTTATGGGATTTGGGAGAATATTCAAAAAATTTTAGATGATAAATTTAAACAAAGAGATGTTCAAAATGCATATTTCCCACTGTTTATTCCATTAAGTTATTTTGAAAAAGAAGCAGAACATGTTGAAGGATTTGCTAAGGAATGTGCTATTGTAACCCATCATAAGCTAGAACAAAAAGGTGATGGCAAATTAGTCCCTTCAGGTGAATTGGATGAACCTTTAATTATAAGACCGACATCGGAGATGGTAATAGGAGATTCTTTTTCTAAATGGATTAAATCATATAGAGATCTACCTCTAAAAATTAATCAATGGGCAAATATCGTTCGTTGGGAAATGAGACCAAGACTATTTTTACGCTCTATGGAATTTTTATGGCAAGAAGGGCATACAGCACATGAAACAGAAGAAGAAGCTAAAAAAGAGGCGATAGATATGCTTCATCTATATAGAGACTTTAGCGAAAAGTATTTGGCTATCCCAGCGATAATGGGAGAAAAAACACAAAGTGAAAAATTTCCAGGTGCTGTATCTACATATTGCATTGAATCTATGATGCAGGATAAAAAAGCCCTTCAGGCAGGAACAACACATTTTTTTGGTCAAAAATTTGCAAAAGCTTCCAACATAAAATTTTCAGATAGAAATGGTGATGAAAGTTATGCTTGGACGACATCTTGGGGTGTTGCTACAAGGTTTATTGGAAGTATAATTATGGTGCATTCAGATGATGATGGATTAGTATTGCCTCCAGCAATTTCTCCATCTCATATTGTTATTTTACCAATCCTTCATGATGAAAAGAAAAAAAATGAAGTTCTTTCACATTGTAAAATCATAAAAGATGAACTTACAAACAAATCTTTTATGGGAAGAAAATTGTCAGTTATTATCGATGATAGTGATATGAGAGGTGGAGAGAAGAAATGGAAATGGGTAAAAAAAGGTATTCCAATTAGAATTGAAATGGGTCCAAGAGATATTGAAAATAATTGCTTAAGTCTAAGTAGAAGAGATAAAGCAAAAAGTATTCTTTTGAAAAAAGATGATAATTACTTAAACCAAGTAATTAAAGAATTAGAAGAAATGCAAAAACACTTGTTTGATAAAGCGAAAGAATATCTAGATAAAAATACTAAAGAAATTCATACAAAAGAAGAATTTTATAACTTTTTTTCTAAAGACAACCAAGGTGGTTTTGCCATTTGTTATTGGTCTGAAGACTCTAAAGCAGAAGAAAAAATACAAAACGATTTAAGTGTAACTCCAAGATGTATACCGATGGATATGAATAATGAAAGAGGAGAATGTATTTTTACTAAAAAAGAAAAAACTCTAAAAAGGTAATTTTTTCTAAGTCATATTAACCTATCTTTTAAATATAGAAAAAGTGATAATACCTATTCTTGATTGAAAGGATACCTTTTGTTATAGTAAATCTACTTTGTAGAGCAGTTTTGAGGGCAATATTTTCTTATGATGGCATTTTTACGTAGATATCAGCGCTTATTTTTCGTATTTACAACAATATTTGTTGTTATATCTTTTTCATTTTTTGGAACATTTGGAGCTCAATCACAAAAAGGGAATAATAAAAAAGATAATATTATCGGTAAAGCTATTGATGGTTCAGTAGTTTATCAATCAGATATTTCTGCTCTAACATACTTTCTTAATGTCTTATCTGATGATGAGAGTTCTAGAAATAATATGATGCCAAATTTTTTAAATGATGGTGTA
The DNA here is from genome assembly GCA_964448255.1 of uncultured bacterium. GTDB lineage: Bacteria > Chlamydiota > Chlamydiia > Chlamydiales > SM23-39 > CAYUWE01. The sequence goes on from CAYUWE010000240.1 coordinate 2,035, forward strand.
ATATTAAATGAAATTTTTAAAACTGGAATAGCAAAAGTATTAATTGAGCAATATTTCCATGTTTTTGAAAAAGAGTTGCAACAAAAATTTCAAAAAATAAAGAACTATACTTTTTATTCTCATCCGCAAGCACCATTTATTTCTGTAAAATCAATATGGCAGCAGTATTATCCTGAGTTGATGGAATCTTATGACAAATTATGTAGTAATTCACAATTGTCAAAAGAAAATATTGCTAGTTATGTAGAATTATATTTGCAACAAAAGCCTTTTGCTTCT
>CAYUWE010000241.1:0-2310 GCA_964448255.1 uncultured bacterium
ACAACCTTTAGGGAATATTTTTTTAAATGAATCCGATATTGGAAAAGAAGCATATTATCCATTGCGATTGATTTATTGTAATAGCTGTAATACTGCTCAGTTAGATTTTACAATAAAAAAAGAAATAATTTATGAAGATCATACGTATTTATCAGGGATAACTAAGTCATTAGACAAACATTTTAGACAAATTGCAGAAGAGGTAGACAAGCGTTTTTTTAGTAAAAAAGAAAAAAAATCTGTATTAGATATTGGGTCAAATGACGGTACTCAATTAAAACATTTTAAAAATTTAGGCTATGATATTTTAGGTGTAGAATCTGCTGCTACAATTGCAAAAATAGCTAACGAAAGTGGAATAGAAACGCTTCATAATTATTTTAACTATGATTTAGCAATAAGTTTAAATCTCAAATTTTCTGTAATTAATGCTGCTGGAGTATTTTTTCATTTGGAAGAATTACATTCTGTTGCAGATGGGATAAAAGCTGTTTTAGATGAAGATGGAGTGTTTGTAGTTCAATGTATGTATATGAAAAGAATAATGGAAAATTGTTCTTTTGACCAAATATATCATGAGCATTTGCTTTTCTATACTTTAAAGACTCTTGAATGTTTGCTAAATATGCATGGGCTTTCGTTATTTGATGCATATATTTCTCCTATTCATGGCGGATCAATTATGGGATTTGTTAGTCATCTTGGAAAGAAAAAACCTTCAACGAGATTACAATTACTGAGAAAAGAAGAAGAAGATAATAAAGTTAATTCTTTTGATGCTTATAGAACATTTGCTAATAAAGTAGAGAGACTAAAACAAAGCAATTTAGAGTTCTTACTAAAAGAAAAAAGTAAGGGGAAAAGAATCTATGGAATGGGAGCCCCTGTAAAGGGCAATACTTTACTTAATTATTTCAAAATTAGAAGTGATACAATAGAATATTTAGTTGAAAAAAATGAATTAAGAAAAGGCATGTATAGTCCTGGCAGTCATATTCCTATAATATTGGAAAGCGAAATAATTAAACATCCTGATATTTATTATGTACTCGCTTGGAATTTTAAAAATGAAATTTTAGAAAATAGCAAAAATTTAATTCAAAAAGGGGTTAAATTTTATTTTCCTGTTAATATTGATTAAACATTTTTATACTTATTTCCTTTCAATATGGAATAAGCAGAAATTATCTCATTAATTCCATCATCTAGAGTTTTCGTTGGCTTCCACCCTAATTTTTCAATTTTTTTGTTACTAACAATGTAATCTCTTTTGTCGGGATCTTCTCCAATAGGGGCATTATGTATATAAAAATCTGGAAGGTATTGTTTTATCTTTTCACACAATTCTTTTTTACTTAGGTTCGCCGATGAAAGTCCGATGTTAAATGCTTGTCCTCTCATTTTTTCAAAATTGTTTATTCCAAAAATAAAAGCTTCGGCAACATCTACTACATGAATATAATTTCTTTTAAAATGTTCTTCAAAAAGAACGATAAATTTTTCGTGACATGCTTTGAAGGTAAAATCATTCACAAGCAAATCTAATCGCATTCTTGGAGAAATTCCAAACACTGTAGCTAACCTAAAAGTTACAGCTTGAGAAGAAGAAAGAAGAATATTTTCTATTTCAACTTTTAATTTTCCATAGAGTGATATTGGACGAAGTGGAGATTTTTCATCACAAAATTCATTTTTTTCTCCTATTCCGTAACCGCTATTGGTGTTAGGGAAAAGAATCTTTTGATCTTTAGTAATATGTTTTAAAATTATTTGAATAGCATCAAAATTAATTAGTTTTGCTAAATGAGGCTGTAAATCACATGCTGGGGCTCCAACGATTGCAGCTAGAGGAATGATAAAGTCAGCTTTTTTTAATGAGGTTTTCATTAGTTCTTCATTGGAGCAATCACCTTTTACAAAAGTAAAATTTGGATAAGCAAAGCAATGTAAGAGCGAAGTTTGTTTATATAATAAATTATCTATTACTGTGACTTGATAGCCTAATGATAGTAGCTTGTGAGTTAGAACGGAGCCAATATATCCTGCTCCTCCTGTAATTAAAATATTTGTCATAAAATCACTTTGGGTTAGGTATTAATAATTCTTGTGCTTTTTGATATGAAGAAGGTGTTCCTATATCGATAAAAAAACTATTAGAAATATAAGCAAAAAAATTGTCTTTAGTAATACTTGGAAAAAAATCATTTTCAATAGAGAAACATCTATCAAAAGGGAGATTATTTAGTATTTTTTTTCTAATCAGATAAATCCCTCCATTGATTAAACTTTTATCATTTTTAGAAGGCTTTT
>CAYUWE010000242.1:0-2302 GCA_964448255.1 uncultured bacterium
ATTAATTATTATATTTTTCGCCTTAAATAGCTTATAATAAAAGGGATTAAATTTTCTTTTAATAAACTTGAGCTCAATCTATTATGTGGTGTATAATTCAGCCTAATTATAGTAAAAAAATGAGAAGATAAATGGGCCTTTTTTCAAGACATAAGCCTAAAATAAAAATTGAGACTACAAAAAAAGATGGTTTTAGTGGTTGGATAAAATGTTCTGGTTGCACTGAACTTATTCATGCAACAGAATTACAACAATGTTTAAATTGTTGCCCTAAGTGTAATTATCATTATAGGATTACATCGCAGCAGCGACTAGAATTATTATCTGATGAAAATTCTTTTGAAGAGCTTTTTTCAAATGTTTTACCAACAGATCCATTAAATTTTACAGATTTAGAAAAATATTCTGACAGGATAAAAAAAGCACAAGAAAAAACTAATCATGATGAGGCGATCCTTGTAGGAACATGTAAAATTGATAAGCAATTAGTAGCTATAGGCATATTAGACTTTAATTTTCTTGGTGGATCTATGGGATCTGTTGTAGGAGAAAGGGTAACTTTGCTAATTGAAAAAGCAATAGAGAAAAAATTGCCTGTTGTAATTATTTCATCTTCTGGTGGCGCTAGGATGCAAGAATCAATATTATCATTAATGCAAATGGCAAAAACATCAGCTGCATTAACAAAATTAAGCAAAGCTAAATTGCCGTATATTTCTGTTATGACCAATCCCACAACAGGTGGTGTTACAGCTTCTTTTGCTTCTTTAGGTGATATTATTATAGCAGAGCCTGGAGCATTAATAGCATTTGCAGGATCAAGAGTAGTCGAACAAACAATAAAGCAACGTCTTCCTAAAGGTGCTCAAAGAGCGGAATTTTTACTGGAAAAAGGAATGGTTGATTGCATAGTTAAAAGAGAAGATTTGAAAAAGACAATTTCGTTTTTCATTAATTTTCTAACAAATAATAAACGTCCATATGAACAAGAACTCTCTCTTGATCAAAAATTACCTCAAAGGTTAAAAGATCTTTTGAAATTTGTAGAACCTGTAGAAAAAAGTATAAAAAAATGAATAAAAAAGAAGTTGACATTATCGTTGACTCAGAGGAATTTGTTCCTATTTATGCGTCTGAAAAAGCTGCAGGAGCAGATGTAAAAGCTGCTATAGAAGAAGAAATTATATTGCTACCAGGTCATTCGGTGTTAGTTCCTACAGGCATAAAAATGCAACTTCCGGAGGGTTTTGAAATGCAAATAAGACCAAGAAGTGGGTTAGCAATAAAAAATCAAATTACAGTGTTAAATACTCCAGGAACAATAGATGGAGATTACCGTGGTGAAGTAGGTGTTATTTTAATAAACCATGGTAAAAAACCTTTTATTATTTTACCTAAGATGCGTATAGCTCAGCTTGTATTAACAAAAGCTTATCAAGCTGAATTTATTATGAAAAATGAATTAACCGCGACGATTCGTGGAAGAGGTGGATTTGGCCATACTGGATCATATTGATAAAAAATTTTCTGACATTTTTCGTTGGTTAAAGAGAAAATCGAAAATGAAAATTTCTTCATATTTGATGGAAAATTCTATTTGTTATTTGAATGTAAAAACACGTGATGAAGCGATATATCAGTTAGCATGTTTACTTAAGAAAAATAATATCATTGATAATCACCAAATATTTTATAAAGCTGTATTGGAAAGAGAAAAAATAGTTTCTACAGGTATTGGGATGGGTGTAGCTATACCTCATGCTAAATTGCCAGGGTTAAAAGACTTTTTTATAGCTTTAGGAATACAAAAAGAAAGAGGGTTGAATTGGGAAGCATTAGACCATTCTCCTGTTCGTCTTATTTTCATGATTGGCGGTCCTGAAAACAAGCAAAATGAATACTTGCATATTCTATCGCATATAACAATGCTTATGAAAGATGAAAAATTAAGAAAACAGCTGCTTCAAATGGCTTCTTCTGAAGACATTTTTTCTTTAATAAAAACTTTTTAGATCAAATTTTCTCTATCTATTTTTCTTTTTTTCATGAATATGATATTTTTTTTATAAGTAGTAATATCAAAAATTCAGGAGAAAGAACGATGGATTTGAAGATAAAAGATGTAGCAGAATTATTAAACGTTTCTGAAACTACGATCCGTCGTTGGTTAGCTGATGGGAAAATCCCAGCATATCGTATTAACCATCAATTTCGTTTTAGCCGTATTGAAATAGAAAATTGGGTTATGAGTTGTAAAATGAATCCAACAAAATCTGAAGTATTCGAAGAAAAAGAAGAAGCG
>CAYUWE010000243.1:0-2289 GCA_964448255.1 uncultured bacterium
TAGATTTAATTACATTAGTAGATGCTTCTGAAAAATCATGGAAATTTTCTGTTGATACAACAGCTAAAGAAGCTATTGACGCTAGTGAAAACCACAGAACTACTTCAATAAAATTAGCAAATGAAACAAAAAGGCTTGGTGAAAAAATTAGATCAACAAATACTTGGGAAGCATATAAAAATATGGGTGTAGCTATACTTTCATCGGCTGGTTTTATATTAGGAGCCTCTCATATAATACCAACGATTGGAACAACGCTTTTAGCTGCTGGAGGAATTGCATCAACAAATGAATTACTACATCTTTTTGGAGCATGGGAAAAGTTAGCGTCATTTCTAACTAATGATAGAAGCAAACAAGAAAAAATAGCAGCTGTCCCTTATTATACTTTAACACTTTTATCCATGGCTTTATCCTTTTCTGGGATAAGTTCATCTGTTCCGTTATATAAGTCTGAATATTGGTTATCACGTCCAAGTAAAGATAATCCAATGCTACAATCTTTTACATTTGCAACTAGCTTTATATCAGCATTTGCATCATGCGAAGGATATTATACAAAAAGTAAACTTAACTCTACACAAGAAGCTCTACAAAAAGAACATATCACGCCAACCCTATATCACCATGATGTGCAAGAACAAACAGAAGATTTAATGCATGCAGTAAAAGCAAGGACAGAACTTAATAAATTTGGTGCATCTGCCCTTTCGGCATATGCAAAAGCCATGCAAACAGTTAATTCAATAATATAATAAAAAAAATAGGAGAAAAAAATTATGGTATCAGAAGTAGCTACAATTGATCCATATGAAGTGCAGCAAATGCAGCCACAAGTCTTAGCAACTGATGCATTATCACCAGAAAAAAGTGAAGCAGTAAAATGTTGGACAATAGAGAAAATAATCCATCATTTACTACGTCATTTTGCTGAAACTTTTGAAAATATTTCAGCGATGGAAAAAAAGGATAAATTAACACAGGTTAAATCCTATAGGTCTAAAAATAATGATATGGGAAGTTCCTATAATTGGGAGGCATGTTTAAATTCTGGACTTGCTTTAGCTTTAGGAGCTGGAATGTATCTTGCTTTTAAAAAACAAGCCGATCCTAATTTATCAAAAGAAATGAAAAAATTATTCCAACCACAAAATGCATCATTATTAGTAGATACTCTTGGAAAATTCTTTCAAATAAATGATTCTGGATTTGGTAGAGCTAGAGCCCCTAGACAAGGACAAATTGAAATCCTAAGACAAGAGTTAGAAGAAACAATTCAAAACAAAGCTTCAACAGGCAAAACTCAAGATGAATTAAATCAAACTGCAAAAGAAGCAAATCAAGTTTTAAGAAGCGCTATCCAGGCTTAATATCTATTCTTTCCGGCAAGAATTCTCTTGCCGGAATATTTTTTTTGACCCGAATACCTTCTTTACATACAATCCGATTTTAAGAGAAGATAAGGATTGTCATGCTATCTATTGCAAGGGATCGTTTTATCAATATATTTGCTGCCATGGGAGAATATGCTTCTTTATTAGGCTCAGCATTTTACAATCTTGCAAAGCGACCTCCTTCATGGGCATTGCTTAGAGAACAGTGCTATAGTATTGGGGTATTATCATTAAGTGTTGTTGCAATAACAGGTGCTAGCACAGGTATTGTTCTAGCTGCACAAACCATTTATCAATTAAGCGGTAAAGGATTAAGTAGCGTTACCGGAATAATGGTAGCTAAAGCTATGATTACAGAATTAGGTCCTGTATTAACAGCATTAATGGTTACTGGAAGGGTTGGTTCTGCTATGTGCGCAGAGCTTGGAACAATGAGGGTAACAGAGCAGATAGATGCTCTTCGCTCTATGGCTGTTAACCCTATACGTTACTTAATAGTACCTAGGTTTGTTGCCGGGTTTATTATGGTTCCAATACTTACAATATTTAGCATTTTTTTAGGTATTATTGGAGGATATGTCATTGCAAGTGCATTTTTTGGAATGACTTACGCTACCTATTTTGATCCTATGCCAGTACATGTAACACCATTTGATGTATTTACAGGACTGAGTAAAGCTTTCTTTTTTGGTATTCTTTTAGTAACGATTTGTTGCTATAAGGGTATGAAGACAAAAGGAGGCGCTGCGGGCGTTGGAAATGCTACAACTAGAAGTGTAGTTATTTCATACGTATGGATACTTATATCGGATTTTCTTTTGACAATGGCATTAAACTCTCTATATATGGAAATAACATACGATACACTCTGATGATTATTATAAAAGATATTTGG
>CAYUWE010000244.1:0-2286 GCA_964448255.1 uncultured bacterium
ATTTTTAAAGACAATGGTTTTGAAAAAACAGGATAATTTAATTATAATCAAAAATATACAAATTAAATTTACAAGGATATTAAGAAAATGAAACAATTAATACAATCTTTTAAAACAGGTGAATTAGGATTGTTTGATGTGCCTGCACCAATTTGTCAATCTAACGGTGCTTTAGTTCAAACTACGGTTAGTTTAGTTAGTGCTGGAACGGAAAAAATGCTAGTTGATTTTGCAAAGAAATCTATGATTGCAAAGGCCAAAGATAGACCAGATTTAGTAAAACAAGTAATTGACAAAATGAAAAAGGAGGGTGTAAAAAATACCCTTGAAAAAGTTTTTACAAAATTAGATACCCCTATCCCTTTAGGCTACTCTTTAGCTGGACGTGTAGTAGAAGTTGGAGAAAACCTTAGCGGTATAAATATAGGTGACAGAGTTGCTTGTGGAGGTGCCGGTTATGCAAATCATGCAGAATTAAATTATGTACCTAAAAATTTAATGGTGAAAATTCCTGATAGTGTTGATGATATTGATGCTTCTTTTGTAACGGTTGGTGCCATTGCCTTACAAGGTGTTAGACAGACTAATCCTCTTTTAGGTGAAAAAATTGCTGTAATGGGACTGGGGCTATTAGGGCAGTTAACGGTTCAATTATTAAAAGCTAATGGCTGTAAAGTTATAGGAAGTGATATTGATCCAGATAAAATGGAACTGGCAAAAAAGTTAGGTTGTGATGAGGTTTGTCATGCGGGAGATCTTATTAAAAGGGCAAATGAATTTACTGCAGGCAAAGGGGTAGATGCAGTAATTATATCCGCTTCAACATCTTCAAATCAGCCTATTATAGATGCTGCTGATATCTCAAGAATGAGAGGTAGAGTCGTACTAGTTGGTATGGTAGGAATGGATGTTCCAAGAAATTCTTACTATAAAAAGGAATTGGAGATTAAACTTTCTATGGCATATGGTCCAGGTCGTTATGACCCTGAGTATGAAGAGAAAGGTAATGATTACCCGTATGATCTTGTAAGATTTACTGAGCAAAGAAATTTTGAAGCATTCTTAGGTTTGATTGAAGATGGGAAGATTACTCCTAAAAAATTGATTACCCATTCATATGAATTTGATGATGCTATGACTGCTTATGATCTTCTAGAGGGTAGAATTCAAGAAAAATACTTAGGAATTGTTTTAGAATATAAAAACGAATTGAAGTTAGATGACCATAAATTAGTACAAAGAACAGATAAAAAAATAAGTAGTGAGGAGATCAATGTAGGATTAATCGGTGCTGGCAATTTTACTAAGTCTGTAATGCTTCCTAGTGTAAAAAAAGCTGGTGATTATGAATTAGTTGGTTTATGTACTGCTACAGGTGTTAGTGCTGAAGGTACTGGTAAAAAATATGACTTTAAATATATTACAACTCAAGCAGATGAAATTTATAGTAATAAAGAAATAAATTGTGTATTTATTACAACACAGCATGATAAACATGCATCAGCAGTAATTGAATCTATAAAAGCAAATAAACATTGTTTTGTAGAAAAGCCACTTTGTATTTTTGAAGATGAATTAGAAGAAATCAAAAATGTTTATAATGGAAATACAGTAGTACAAGTCGGTTTTAATAGGAGATTTTCTCCAATGATTAAGAAAATGAAGAGTTCTCTTAGTGGGCAAATATCAATTAATTATAGAATTAATGCTGGTATTATTCCTAAAAATATATGGATACAAGATAAAGAAATTGGTGGTGGGCGAATCATAGGTGAGGTTTGTCATTTTATTGATACTTGTAGTTATTTAACTGGTAGTGAAGTAAAGAGCGTATTTGCTACGGTTGTAAATAAAGCAGATCAGTCTATTCCAGATGAAGATAATGTAAGTATAGTATTAAACTATAAAAATGGAAGTACTGCTACAATAAGTTATTTCGCCTATGGAGATAGCAGTATGCCAAAAGAATATGTAGAAGTATTTGGAAATGGTATTAGTCTGCAAATGAATGATTTTAGAGATTTGATTATTTATAAATCTGGAAAAGCTAATAAAGAGAAAAGCTCAAATCAAGATAAAGGATTTGTAAATGAATTTAAAGCTTTTAAAGAAGCAGTAAAAAATGGAAAAGATGCTATCGAATTTGAGTCACTTTACAATACGACAAAGACAACATTTAAGATATTAGAGTCTATACGAGATCAAAAATCAGTAGAAGTTTAGATACAAATGAATAAAGGCATTTTACTTTTAGATACTGTAAAGTATTTAAAATTTCAACAAGTT
>CAYUWE010000245.1:0-2275 GCA_964448255.1 uncultured bacterium
AATAAAATAATTCATCGGGAGAAGAAGGACAAAACGAAGAGGATAGAGGTGTTTGTGGACAGGCAGTTTTAGGTGAGATTTTGTGTTGTCCTTCTGCTTCTCTATTAAAGGAAATATTTGTATGTCATTTAGAATGTCAAGATGTTGTTAGGGTTAATCGTTTAAGAAAAAGAAATACTTATGGAGCCAATCAAGATATGTTAAATTGGTCAGCTTGGCTTAGAATGCATATTATTGATTCTACATGGCATCAGGATGTAATTACAAAAGATTCATGGAAAAAGATGAGGTGGGATAATTTAAATCAATATTCTAAAAAAGTCGATCTCTGGAAAGCATATTTCATAGATACAACGAATTTGTCTAAAAAAGCAGTTGCTAAAAAAATTGCTGAATGGATTGCAGAAAAAACTAAAAAACTTAATTAAATTTATTTTTTTTACAAAACATATATCTCTCAATTTAAATATCTTAAGAATGTTAGTTAATTATTTTGAAATAAATTATTTTTTCTTCTTTAACCTCACGTAACGTTATGCGGTATAATCTAGCCGATTATTAAAAATAATTATACTTTAGGAGGTATATTATGGAATATAGCATAGAAGATGTTACAAAACTTGCAAAAGTGAGCGTTCGTACTCTTCATTATTATGATGAGATTGGGTTATTAACACCTGCTGTCCGTATGGAAAATGGTAGACGTTCTTATGGAGAAGAAGAGGTTCTAAGATTAATGGATATTATTTTTTTTAAAAAAATGGGGTTTAGTTTAGATAAAATTAAAACCATGTTGAATTTAGGAAATAAAGATAAAAGAGCCTTGATGGTAGCTAAAAAAGAATTTTTGCAAAAAGAAATGAAAAGAATAAAGGATTTAATCAAAACTATCGATCTAACTTTGGAATTCTATTTTAAAGGTGAAAATAAGAATTATAACCAAATTATAAAACAGTTTGAACTTTTTCAAAAATCGGCTAAAGAGGATAAGCAAACCTTTTTAAAAGAATTTGGGTCAATGGAAGATAAAGAATCCGAAAAGCTTAAAAATATGAATGTTGAAGAGCAACTAGAACATTTTAAAGACCTCTATAAGAATGTTGACATGAAGCTCTATGGAGAAAAAACAGTATCTTGCATGAAAAAAATTATTGAAGCGATAGATGGTGATTTAAAAGAGGAATCTAAAGAAGTTCAAGCTTTAATGAAAGAGTATTTTGAGATTATTAGCATGGTGCATCCGATGTCAAAGATGAAATGGCTTCGTATGGGTATTGGAATCGGAGAAAGTAAAGAAAATTATACTATGTATGCTAAAATGCATCCAAAGTTACCTGAATTTTTAGCTAAAGCTATTAAAATATATGGAGAAAATTTAACAGAATAGTTTTTATTTAAGAACTTAAAATCCCCCTATTAAAGGGGGACTTTTTATGATTTTTTAGGATAATTTTTTATCTGCAAAATATTTCATCGCATCAGATAAAAATTTAGCTAGTTTTGGATGAAAATGATCTAATTGATTTTTGAATTCAGATTTCTCTAAATAAAGATTAGCTAAAGCTTTATAAACCTTTTTAGTACAATTATGAAATTGTTCAGCAAATGAATGATGTTTTGCTATAAGATTTTGGACTTCACCAGATGTTGGTTTTAGATTTTTATCTATGCATTTTGTTATTTCGCTATATATTTCTGTATAGGATTTTTCAAGATTTTCATAGTAAGATTTATCTAAATTTTCATTTTTTTGTTTTTTTAAATTTTTAAAAACTAACTTTTCATCTTCATTCTTTAAATCCTCTATATTTCGACATTTACCTAAAAAGAATGATTCTGGGCCTTTTCCTTCAGACCATTCATAAAAACCTTTATACATTTCTTTGTCTTTCATAACTTTTTGACCTCTTATGTGTAATATTGTTTTATCAATTGTCTTGATTAACTTTTTTGTTCTCTCAAGACTTTTTTGGAGGGATTTTTTATGCATATTTAAAGCATCGACTTTATCAAAGTCATTTTTTGTAATAAGCCTCCTAATTTCATCTAAAGAAAAGTCAAGTTCACGAAAAAATAGAATTTGCTGAAGTAAAAGAAGTTGTTCTTCTTCATAGTAGCGATAGCCATTATTACCATAATAAGCTGGTTTTAATAAACCAATTATATCATACCAACGAAGGGTTCTTTCTGTCACACCAGAAAGTTTTGCTAACTTCTTTACAGTATAAGACATACAACTCTCCTTTAAATGAATTGATATAATGATAAAGTATTA
>CAYUWE010000246.1:0-2274 GCA_964448255.1 uncultured bacterium
CAGATTTTTCACAAAATATCTAAACTTAATTCAACTAACTATCATTAAAAACCTTTATTATTAAGGATTTATAAAAAATAGAATTTTTATTTTTTTCACTGATATTTGCTTTTATGGCAAATTTTTATGGACTCCTATTCAAAATTATTCAAAAATAAATGAAAAAAATGGGTATATTTTATGAAGCAAAAATATCAAATTCTGCCAAGAAAATATAGACCACAAAAGTTTAATGAGGTAGTCGGACAGGATTCTGTAGTTACAACGCTGAAAAATGCTATTCGGTTAAATAGAACTGCCTATGCCTATCTTTTCTCAGGGTCTAGGGGTACTGGCAAAACTACACTATCTAGGTTGTTTGCTAAAGCACTAAATTGTCATAATCTATTAGACGAGATAGAACCTTGTTGCCAGTGTATATCGTGTAAAGAGATAGCTTCTTCTCGCTCATTAGATGTCATAGAAATCGATGGAGCTTCCAATAGAGGTATCGATGATATTAGGCATATCAATGAAACAATTGGGTATTCTCCTTCTTCTGGCAAATATAAAATATATATTATCGATGAAGTACATATGCTTACAAAAGAAGCCTTTAATGCCCTATTAAAGACTCTAGAAGAACCCCCTCCTACAATAAAATTCTTTTTCGCAACAACAGAACCTCATAAAGTGCTACCTACTATTTTAAGTCGGTGTCAAAGATTTGATCTAATGCGTATTTCTATAGATCAAATTATTAATAAATTAACTTCCATTTCTAAAGATATACAAAGAGAAATTGATGATGACGCCATGCATATGATAGCCCATTTTTCTGATGGTAGCTTACGCGATGCAGAATCTCTATTAGATCAGCTGCTCTGCTATGAAGAAGGGAAAATAACTACTTTTGCTGCTAACAACATGCTTGGGCTATTGCCTAAAGATCATTTTTTCCAGCTTGATGAAGCTGTAAAAAATAGTGATACATTATTTGCTTTTTCCCTATCAGATAACCTTTTTCAAAAAGGAAAAGATTTTAACCATTTCCTTGAAGAATTAATAGAGCATTACCGTCATCATCTTATTACAAAAATAAAAAATAATAATTCTCATCTGCCCCCATACTTACAAGAAAAATATAAGACAACAAATAGCAACTACCATGAAGAACAATTATTTTTTATTTTAGATTTGCTAATGCACTCGCAACAACAAATGCAAAAAAGCCCATTTAAAAGGGTAACTCTAGAAATGATACTTCTACAAATTATTAGAAGTAGTAAGCGTATATCTATGCAATCTTTAGTAAAAAGGTTAATACAATTAGAACAATCTATTGATAAATCTTCTCCCATCGATAATATATCGCAACCGAAAGAACAAAAAAAAGCAAATGAAGATATAAAGCTAGAGACAGTAGATTTTTCAGTATCCAAAGAAAAAACAAAAGATACTAGCGTTGTAACAAAAAAAAATCAGTCACATTATGATACTCTTATGCATTTTGCTGCTATAGAGTTAGAAGGAACAATAACTAAAGAAGGAAATACCTATGGGCAATAACTTTTTCAAAATGAAAAAACAAGCGAAAATGTTGCAAGAGCAATTACAAACTATGCAGGAAAATGTTGAAAAATTAGAAGTAACTAAAAGTGTTGGAAATGGCCTTGTTACAGTTACACTCTCTGGGAAAAAAGAATTAAAAAATATTGAAATAAATAAAGACTGTGTCGACAAAGATGATGTAGAAGGCCTGCAAGATCTAATTATAGCTGCATATAATGAAGCTTCAAAACACGTTGATATAGAACAAGAAAAATTAGGTGGAACTCTTCCTGATTTACCCTTTTCCTTTTAAAAGGATATAGAAGTTTGTCTTACATACCAATAATTATTCCCATAATTATAGGTTAGCTGATCTGTTTTTTTCATATCTTTAATCGCAATAAAAATTATGTGGTAATACCCTTTTAAAAATGCTCTTGTAGGTTTTAGATTAGGGGTAAAGCTATGATTAATAAACCTCGTTAAATTACCGCTAGTACCATCTATAATATAACTTCTATTGATATAGTCAGCAATCGGGTATTCATATTGGTAATTATTTAAATCATACCTGTCATTTTTACGAATAACACCAACATATTCCCCAACATATTCCCCTTTTTTTATATCTTCTTCTAAAAAGAGGCCATGCCCTACTTCATCATCAATTTTATGGATAGATACTTTAGAAATATATCATTAGCACCAAGGCATATTCCAAGAATAAAAGATACAATAAGAAAG
>CAYUWE010000247.1:0-2260 GCA_964448255.1 uncultured bacterium
ATACGCATGCTTGTCATCATTGTCGTATGACCGGGCATCATCTTTCTTTTCTTTTCGTTCTTTCTCTTCTTTAGAAAGAGGTTTTCGCGCAACATAGGCTATTTTAGTTCCATCAGGAGACCACATAGGTGTAACATTTTGTCTATTTTTTTTGGTAATTAATGTAGCTACGGGTAATTTGTTATGCTGTCCTCTTTTCGGTATTTGTAATATATAAATTCTTGGAGATCCGTCTTTATCTGAAACAAATGCTAATTTTTTTCCATCAGGAGAAAAACTAGGTGATGCTTGTGTTGCTCTTGGACAAGTAAATAACTGCAGGGGTTTCCCCATTATTTTTCCTTCTTGATCAAAATATTGTAAAAATAAATCCGGACGGCCCGCCGCATCACTAATAAATGCTAGTTTATCATATTGTTTTGATATCGCAGGAAGAAGTTGGTTTCCTCGAAGTGATACTATGGGCTCAGCTTCAACTACATCAAATTTCGACATATACATCTTTGGCTGCCCTTTCTTATACGAAACATATAAAAATGAAGGAGATTTATCCTTTCCCCATGAAGGAATATATAATGGATGAACACAATAACTATTTTCTTTTGTTAGCTGCTTAGCATTTGCCCCGTCATAATCTGATGCCCATATCTCAGATAACCATTTCTTTTTATCAGAAGAAGGAGCCTTTACTCTTACGCTATATAAAATACCTAAACTAGCAACACCTATTTTCCCAAAATATATTTGAGTTATGCTATCAGCTATTTGATGAATCTTTTTTCTATCAGTATCTAATTCCCCACATAGCTTAGTAGAAAAATTTTTTATTAATTTAGTGTCAGGAGAATATATCTTAATTACTAAATCTTTTTTGTTAGCATAAGCTTTTATTACTAAATGGCATTTTTCTTTTCCCCAAATAGCATTGTCAAAGGCTACTCTCTCATCAAAATGCGCTAGTGCAATATCCTTTTTTTTATCTTTCTGAATAACATTAACCATGCCATTGTTATCTAAATCGAATAATAGTACTGATCGAATCTTATCCAAATATTTTTCATCATAATCTGGCATTTGTTGATATATCTGCGATAGATAGACATTATATAAATTTGATCTCATAGATAATGACACTTCTATCTCTTCATTAGCAAAAATAGAAACCGAAAATATAACAAATAATAATAGAAGTTTTAGCTTATTCATTTTTAAATAATATCACTATTTCCTTTACTTCATTTTGAGAACAATAGTGATTAAACCATGGAAAGACAAGATGAGGCAATGTGTTTTTTAAATATTGCTTATTTTTTTCATTTTCAGAAGAAATTATTTCTAAATGATTGATCTTACCAAAGCCATTTATTGATATCTTAACCTTAACTTTTCCAAATGCCGGAAAATGCAATCTACTTTGCAGTTCATCAACTAATTGTTCTTCATAACTTTGCACTATTTTATTTGGTGATAATTCTTTATCAATAGAAGCTTCAATTTTCAATGGCTTAATTTTCTTAGGAATTGTTAATTGTGATTTAGCTTTTTTCACTTCTTTTTTCTCAATTTTATCTAAACTTTTCTCAATTTCTCGAAGCAAATTATTAGTATTAGATTCTTGTCTTTTCAAAATAGGCTTTTTTACTACTTTTTTTGCTATTTCCTTTTTTGCATTTGCAATTGGTTGTTGTTTTATTATTTCTTTTGTCTCTTTCTTTGGAATAACTACAACATCCCTAACCTGCAATTTCTTATTTTTTTTAATTTGATAAGTTGGACTGCCAATAAATAGAAAAAGTATTAATACTAAATGAACAATTACAACACGAAAAAGAGTTTTTCTTTCAAATATTCTATTAGAAGAGATATGTAACATTATCCTTTTCCTTGAAGAATGACGTCCATACTATCAAACCCTGCAACTTCTAAAGCATTCTTCACTATTTGATATGTTCCAAAAGTTGCTTTCTTATCATGATATAGCTGCGGTACTTGCATAGAATTGCGTTTATGTTTTTCCTTTAAAACTTTTATTAATTCATCAATAGAAATCGGCTGGTGGTTTAACCATATCGAATCATCTTCTTTAACATAAATCGATAAAGAACTTTTATCTGAAATATCTTTTTCACTGCTCTTTGTCGCACTAGCTAACGATACATGATCCACTTCGATTAAGGGAGCTACCAAAATAAAGGCAATTAATACAACAAAAACTACATCAATCAATGGAGTTAGATTAACTAAACTTTCTTCGGTATTG
>CAYUWE010000248.1:0-2236 GCA_964448255.1 uncultured bacterium
AGAATTAATTAAACTACAACAACAATTTAGACTACTTTCCAAAAATGATCAGGAAAAATTTACACTTGAAAGGGATACATTCAAAAATATTCACAATGAAAATCAATTCAACCAACTTCATTTACAAGGAAGACATTTATCGGATATTAATGATAAAGATAAGGATGATTTATTTGGTATAATTCATTATGGTGGATTAAGAGACGCAGCAATAAAATTACAACAAGAATTAGGTTTTCAGCCTTAACATTAATATGTATTTTGATAAGAAATAGGAAGCTTCCCTTTAGCATTTTTTTTGTTTAAGATAATTTTAGCAACGATTTTATGAGTGATTTCGTTATTTTCATAAGCTATTAAAACGTTTTTTTTATTATTTATGGCTTTGAGAATGTATGGAGAGCCAAAAACAACTAAAATCGTTTTATTCTCATCTAATTTATTTATTAGGGAAATATCTTCCTCATTTAACCCAAAATATTTATCTCTTGGTGATGTGATATTAAAAATAGGGACTATTATAAAGTCATAATCGTCTTCTTTGTTAAAAATGCTTAAATTAAGGCTTTTTTCTAATTCATTAATAAATGTTGATGTATTTGAGCTTCCAATAGGCAAATAAGCTATATTAGCGTTTAAATCTATCTTATCCCCTATGTATGTAATAGCCTCTTCATATAGCTTTTTATTTAGCTCTATAGCTTGTTTTGTATGGAGATCTTCTAATAGATTCTCTTCATCTACATATCTACTTGCAAATAGGTTTTTCTTTTTCTTATAAGCTAATATCTTTTCTACTCTTTTATCTAGCTCATTTATAGATAAAGTGTTGTTTAAAAAGGCTTCTTTTAAAGCGTTAAATGCTTTGGGGATTTGCTCTTGCAAGATATCATCAACAGCCATCTCTATATGATCTCCATATAACAAAATATCATTACCGGCTAAAAATGATAAAATCGCTATTTCTTCTATTGAGTAGTATTTTTTTAGAGCTTTCATATTTAATGCATCAGTAATAACTAACCCATTATATTTTAAATTCTTTTGTAAAAGTTCTTTTATTATCTCATAAGATAGTGTCGCGGGATGTTTTGATATTTTTGGAAATAAGATATGAGAGCCCATAACACAAGAAATGTTATTTTCTATCATAGAAGAAAAGGTAAAAATATCATCTGAATAAAAATAATCCTCTTCATGTTCTATTATTGGCAGATCTAGATGAGAATCTATTTTTGTATCACCATGATTTGGAAAATGCTTGGCACATGAAAAAATGCCATTATCTTCCATACCCCTCATTATTAATTTAGCTTTTTTTGCTACCTCAAATTTATCATCCCCAAACGACCTCATGTGGATAATTGGATTGTTTGGATTGCTATTTACATCTACTACAGGAGCTAAATTTATATGTGCTCCAACAAGTTGACACTGCCTTGCTATTTCTTTTCCTAATAAATAAATTAAAGATTCATCTTGAATTGCTCCAAGAGTAAGGTTTAATGGAAAAGAAATAACGCCTTCCATACGCATGCCTAAGCCGTTTTCTGCATCTATTGCAACAAGCAGTGGTAATTTTGAAAATGCTTGGAGTTTGTTTAATACTCTTACTTGGGAAATAGGATCAGAAGCTTTAACAATTACTGATCCAATATGATAATTTTTTATTACAGAAAAAACATCTTCAAAATGAGAATCTTCTCTTAAAGGACACACAGGAATCATAAATAGCTGCCCTATTTTTTCATCTAAAGACATCTCTGATGAAAAAATATAAAATGGCAGCAAAAGAAAAATAATTAAAAATTTCACTTAAAAAACTGTGTAAATATACGCATTATGTCGTGATATGTTACAAAAATGAAAAATATGATTAATAGCACAAAAAATGGGATTATCAATTTTTCTAAGATTTTTTCTTTTATAGGCCTTTTAGTAACCATTTCTATCCCTAAAAAGACAATATGACCACCGTCTAGAGCAGGAATAGGTAATAGATTAACTATACCTAGATTTAAACTGATTACTGCAAGCCAAAATAAAACTTCTTTAATTCCAATTTTACAGCTTTGTTGTACTACTTGTACTATTGCTATAGGCCCACTCATCCATTTTGGATGTAGTGACCCAGAAAATAATGAACAAAATGTTCTATAAGTATCTACAACAACACTTCCAAATAAAGATGCTGGATTGGGATTAAATACAACCATACTATCTTGGAGGGATGCTG
>CAYUWE010000249.1:0-2235 GCA_964448255.1 uncultured bacterium
CACAAGGATTTTCAGTCCTCTGCTCTACCAACTGAGCTATCTGGCCAAATATAAATAAAAAAGATAGTTAAAATTGATGTTTTTCGCAAGAGGAACTATTTAATATTAAGACTTTTGTCTAGATTTTGCTTCTAAATAGATCATATCTTTTAAAATATTTTTTGCTTCTATGATTTGCAGATCTTCTGTTCCATAATTCCATTCTTTATCTTTTGTAGTTTCTTTTTTCCCATCAAGTCGTTTTTTTGTAGCTTCTAGTTTTTTTGTAAATTCTTTGAAATTTGGATCGTGGTTTAAACGATATTCACTATTTTTTCTTAGTTGAGGAACTAATTTCTGCCAAAAAGCAACCCTCTTTTGCAGCATAGGTATATAATTTTTCTTGAACCATTTTCTTGCAATGCTGTCTAAATCTGTTAATGGATCATTATATGCTGCTGCAATTCTATCATTAGGCAGAGGATATTCTAAAAATCTCTCTCCATATGGATATGGAGAAATTGCAGTAGGAACAACGATATCTGCCCTCACCCCTTCTATCTGTGTAGATTTGCCTGATACCGTATAATACTTACCTACAGTAATTTTAAAAAATATATCAGAATTTTCATCAGTAACAGTTTGATATTGTATTGACCCTTTTCCAAAGGTCCTACTATCACCAACAACTAATGCAACACCATAATCCTGCAGAGTTTGCGCTACAATTTCTGAAGCTGAAGCTGATAATTTTGACGTTAAAATAATTAATGGCCCATGGAAAGTCTTTTGAAAATTCATAGAACGAAGGTATTTCATCTCCCCTTGAGCATATTTTGAAATAACAACAACACCATTAGTTAAAAATACGCCTGCAACTTTTACAGCTTGACTAAGAAATCCTCCCGCATTTTCCCTTAGATCTAATACTAACCCTTTTAAATTACCCTTACTTTGTAAAAATGAAATAGCTTCTTTTAAATCTTTTTCTGCAGTAAGGCCATTATTATTTTCATAAAAGGACTTCAAGCTAATCATCCCTATTATTGAATTCCCATAAGGTTCATAAGAATAGCTAAGCCTTTCTTCTTCCATAACTATAGGTTTACATTTTAACTTCACCCTCCACATAGGTTTTATAATTGGCAATTGTTCTATCGATTCTACTCTAGCTAAACCCAAAGTTATTTCTTTGTTATTTCTCGGTCTCATCTCCAATAAAACATCTTCAAATTTCATGTCTTTTATCAAACGGCCATTTATCTCTACAATAATGTCATCTACTTCAATTTTCTTAGAATAATAAGCAGGGCTGTTTTTTAAGATATCAGTAATAATTATCCCATCTATCCCTTCTGTTAAAACAACACCTATCCCTTCAAATTGTTTTTCTAAATTCATCCTCATTTCATGTGCTTCTTCATCGCTGAAAAATGCACTATGAGCATCTAAGCTTTTTGCAAAAGCCTTTAAAAGATGAAGAGTAAAATATTTCTCATCCTTAGAAAGATAGCTATCTTCATATCTAACTAATCTTTTCTCTAATAAGCTAAATAATTGTTCTCTTCTATTTTCGTTATCTAAAATCATTGCTTTTTCATGACATGAAAAGAACTGTAAAATATAAGTTTTAAGTTTTTGAAAAAGAGCAACTTGATTCTTTTGTCTCTCATGATTGTCTTTTGCTGAAATGGGACATCCCGGAAGAGAAATATTATCATTAACAATTTCTTTAAAAATTATTTTTCTATTTTCCCTTGCCCTTTCTATTGCATTTACACAAGCATCATTTATTTTTTTAAAGTCTGAAAAATCCCCTTTTCTCATTCTTTTAATAATATATTTTGCTTGCTCATCAGTTATTTTAAAAAATGATTGCACCTCTTTTTCTAATAAATAAAAACGCTGCATATCGAATTGTTCGATATATATTTTTATCATGCGCTTGGCAATTGTTGGCGTAAGCTCTTTATGATCAATGTGATAATCAAAGAGCTGCTCCATCACTTCAGGGATTTCATGAAGTTTTATTGGTTTTTTTTGGGCAAAAACAAAACAAGTTGGAAAAATTAAAAGAAAAAAAAACAATCCCCTTACATAAAGCTTCATAATCCCCCAAAAAGTAAGGGGGGAAAACGTTCGACTAGGTCGACAACATTTAGACAAACTTAGCGTCGTAAGCTTTGCCTGTGAACTACTCCCCCCTAAAGGGGATTATAATATTAATTTTATTAATATTTCAAACAATAGTTAAAC
>CAYUWE010000250.1:0-2228 GCA_964448255.1 uncultured bacterium
CGACACTTTTACTTTATGAAGGACTACCTGACCTTAATAGTTTACGCCACAGAGGGCGAGAAGCCGGCATCCTTGAAGAGCACGCCGAGGGATTTCTTGCTTCCATCCTCAATTCCAACACGACAGCCAAAATGCTGCTGGGGATGCAGTTGATGGTAGAGCCAATGGCTCTGACGTTATTCAAGGCAGTTAGGGAGAAGAACGTTGAGCCTGTCCTGTCCGACCTCCTCTATATGTATGAGAAGGATGAAGCTCGTCACGTCGCCCTAGGTACAATGTATCTCCCCAGGCTAATGGAAGATATGAGCATGGTAAAAAAGATTGACCTGCTTGTTTGGCAATTCTTTAAATACATGAAGCAGTTTGAGATGCTTAAGGAGCTCAAGGAAGACTTTCGAGCTCTCGGCATCGAGCCAAGAGATGTGTTCCTCATGGCGAGAAAAAAGCAGACTAAAGCGATGGAGATGCTTTCCGAGGAGATGGGAAAGAGATACCCATTCATGGACTTGATGCTGGAGATCATAGACTTCCGAAACGAGATAGATTTTCCAGAGCAAGAGGACAAGGGAAGCGTCGAGAGGGTAAAGGGAGCATTGCTGAAGTCATATCAAAACATCTCAGCTTGAATCCTTAAATATAAAATATGAAAATAAAGTTAATGAGTATTATATAAATGAGATAGATATTCCTACTGTCTTAAAATTTGATACAAGATTTATTAAATCAAATAATTTATTATATTCTCTTAAAAAAGTAGACTGGGATTATAATTCTGACTGAGATATAGATGAATCAACAAAAGTTTGAAATTATGAAATAAATACTGAATGAAGTCATAAAATAACTGTAAATTATGAATTTGAAAATAGAAAAATAGAAAGTGATAAAATAAATTTTAGTGAAACTATTTTTATTGAATGAATAAAAAAAGAAGCAATAATTAATTTCGATATAAAAAAAGACAGTTCATATACTCCTGTTGTTGTATCATTCGATGCTTCAAAAAGTCAAGTAAAAGATGAAAATATAGAAAAATTTATATGGTCATATTGAGATGGAATAACTGAAGAAAGAGATGCTATAGTACCATGACATAAATATAGTATTCCTTGAGACTATAAAGTAAATCTAAAAGTTTTAACAACTACTTGAAAAGAATATGAAGTGACTAAAACTCTTATTTTAAAACCTAAACCTCAAAGTGTTAAAATAAAAACTAGCTTAAAAACTGCTCCAGTATGACAGGGGATTGATTTTTCTTCTGATGAATCTGAATGACATATAGTATGATATTTTTGGGATTTTTGAGATTCTACAATCTCCACTGATGCTAATCCAACCCACCTATACAAAAAAGCTTGAAATTATACTGTTAAATTAAAAATAGAATTTTCTAATAGAAATATATTAGAAGATAGTATTGAAATAAAAGTAGTAGATGAATAACCCCTTCCCTCATCCATTACATTCCTGAAGACTTCCCCTAAAATTAGGAGAAGAAATTATAGAACTATAAAAAAAAGAACTAATAGGAAACTATTAGTTCTTTTTTTATTCAATTAAATCAAACCTGTTCTAAATTAAAATTAAGTACCTTAGCTAAAGTTAAAGCAAGTATTTTTTCTTCTCTTATACAGTTTCACAAAAACTCTTCTATTTTATCATTAAAATCTGATATATAAATTCAAGCTATTACTCCTCTATTTATTCATTTAAACATAGCTTTTGTTTGTCATGATTCTCTAATCGGTGGATTAAAAAATATTTTCTCTCTCTGAGCTTTATAATCTGATCACTTCCAAATTAGATTTTCAACCTTTACTGAGACTGTAACTAATGGAATAGAAAAATCAGGATCAAAACAATTGATATCAGTTCTTAAAAATCATAATTCCTCATAATATTTTTCCAGCATTTTTATTTCTTTATCAAGTGTCACTCATACTATATGAATTTTTTTCTTGTTTTTGATTGCATTTTCAAAAAGTTCTGTAAATATTTCTAACTCATCTTCTGGAGAGTATACATTTGAATACATAGCTGGTTTTTGCTCTACCTTTTCAATTATATTTTTATTCTTCTTTTTTTCTAATAAATCTGACATATATATAACTTCAATTTTATTTCATTTTTTATCCCAATTATTCATATAATCAAACAAAAACTGATTATCAAATATATCAGTTTTTTTAATATTAATTATTTTATCAAAAAGTACTTTTTTCATA
>CAYUWE010000251.1:0-2209 GCA_964448255.1 uncultured bacterium
ATATAGTTTTGCTATTCTTAAGGAAAAAGATAAAGCTATGGCAGCAGCTTTACCTATATTGCGTTTAAATTTTTCAAGAGATGAAGTTGAAATGAATGAAAAAATGGAAGTAATGTACAATATTTATACTTTCATAATAAGAAGGTGGCGTGAGACCGGTTGTCCTGTAACTAAAGAAAGCCCAGCTTTAAAAAACCTATATATGAGAATATGTTATTATTTTGATGTTGAAGGAGATTCTTTTAGAAATTTTGTAATCAAGAAGGGGCCTGAAGCTATCGTTGTTGAAAAACCTATTGATGAAAGAGTTATTGATATTGCTAGAAATCTATTAAGCAAAGGTCGATCTTTTATTTTGATGTTATATGATGGATTTATGAAAGAACATTCTATTGATCCAAGTAAATATAGTGTCTGTTCAGAAGGAGATAAAATATATCTTCATCTCCCCGTAGCTCTTCCCTATGGTTATATTACTGTTGTAGAGGATCTAGGGATAAAGGGAATACATTTTGAGCATAAAAGAATAGAAACCCCTCATGTGGTTTTGCAAAGAAAAATAACAATGGAAGATGAAAGAGAGAAGAGAAGTGAATTACGTAATACCCTTCGTGCAATACATGACTTAGGCGCTGAAGCAGAAGATAGGTATGCTAGAATGGGATATGAATATTGTGTAGAAAATATGATTGAAAAGGAAATTTGTGATAATGTTGCTGCTGATAAAATTTATAATTTATTTCGCCTTCAGGCAATTTTAGAAGAGCATATGTTTGGTGAAGATGATGGGGATGCATTAAGAGCACAACTTAAATACCATGATGATGGTAGCAAAGCAAAAGATGCTTTTGCTATGGCTGAGTTTTTGAAGCTTTCAAAAGATACTTTGATTAAAGTAATACAGCATTCACATCGGGAGTCTATGTATTTAGGCTGGAGGAATTTAATAAAGCCAGAAGTTATGGAGCAACATGTTGTTGATGCTTTAGCTGGATTGAAGGTTTAATAAAAAAATAAAATGTCCTATGTATATATTAATAACATAAATGGTGTATGCTATGGGAAAATCAGCCTTATTATTTTGTATTTTATTAGTTATGACATTTTTTTCTAGTTGTCAAAAAAAAGGATCAAATGATTTGCCTAATCAAGCTTTAGAAAAGCTTATGAAAGGTAATGAACGCTTTGTTAATAATAAATCCGAAAATCCAAATCAAAATGCCGAGAGAAGATCTGAAATTCTTTCAAAACAATCTCCTTTTGCTATTATTGTAGGATGTTCTGATTCTAGAATTCCTCCTGAGATAATCTTTGATGCAGGACTTGGAAATCTTTTTGTTGTTAGAGTAGCGGGTAACGTTATAGGTCCAATAGAACAAGAAAGTATTGACTATGCTGCATTATATCTTAACTCTTCTATTATACTTGTTTTAGGACATGAAAATTGTGGTGCTGTTAATGCTGTCATTGATAATAAGACAAGCGATATTAAAGAGATTGCTACACTAATTGAACCAGCGGTTCAAAAAGCAAAAGAATCTAATAACGACAACCTTCCTGAAAGAGCTATTAAAATTAATGCAATAAACATGAAAAATTATTTAATAAAATCTCCTAATATTAAAAGGCTCATAGAGGAAAAAAAAATAGAAGTTCAAGCAGCATATTACGATTTAAAGACAGGGCGTGTTGAGATATTAAATGAGCAAAAATAGATATTTTATTGTGAGATCGAGATATGCAACAAGATTTTAATAAACGTATAGCAATAATTATTAATAAAAGTCTGCCTGTATGGCAATCAATGAATGCTCTAGCGCATATAGCAGCTCATTATGGGCATTTTTTGAAGGATAGTTATAGTACCGGTCAATATTTCATATCGAAGGATAGTTGTAATATTCCAAGAAATACACAATATCCAATTATTGTTTTTGAAACAAATAGCGATGCTCTACAACTTTTTTGCAAAGAGACAAAAGCCTTATCAGAAGTTGAAAAAATGTATTTTGTAAAAGAAATGATTGAAACAGCCAATGATGAGGAGATTCAAAAATCGATAGGTGATCATAATTTTAATGAAATAGAATTTTTAGGCGTTGGTATCTTTGGTGAAAATTCTTTAGTAAAGAAGTTAACTAAAAAATTTAAATTATGGTCGTAAAATTTGTTCAATAAAATTATTATGATTTTTTCATTCCAATTGAAT
>CAYUWE010000252.1:0-2200 GCA_964448255.1 uncultured bacterium
ATTAAGCTTTTGTTTTGCAGTAAATAGGGGTGTATTTAAAACTAAATACCAGTTTTTTGAAAAGTTAGCGGTGTAAATGTTTTATTTTAGAAAAAATGATATAGGAAAAAAATAGAAATAGAAAAGGAAGTTTTGAATTAAATCATTTTTCTTGTTAAAAATGATTCCTCTTGCACCGATAGCTCAATTGGATAGAGTACTTGGCTTCGGACCAAGTGGTTAGAGGTTCGAGTCCTCTTCGGTGCGATTGTCTTCTTGTTTCCATCAAAATAAAAGTTAGAAATATTTTAGAGTTATTGTTTTTTTAATAAAGAACGATGAAAAGTAAAAATTATATTTTTTAGGTTATTTTCTGAATAAAGTAATTCACATGGTTTTAGGTATATGCCATTAAACTCTTTGGTAATATTAACCCAATCTAAAGCAGGTTTTTTACATCTAGTTTTTTGATATTTATCTTCCATAGTTAATGTAACTAATTTAAATAATTGCTCTTTATTTAATGGATTGTGATTTTTCTCTAATTGATTAAGCATTCTGCTGGCGCATTGTCTAGGTGTTTTTGTATCTATTTGAAGGGAGATATGTGTCCAGTGTTTCTTATGCTTATTATATAACTCTAAAAGTTGAGCGTCTTCTGCTGCTTTCCAAATTGTATTATCTGGATCATGTTTTCGATGTGACTTTATATAACGGTCTATTTCTTGTTCTAATTCTTCTTTAGTAACTACTAGTCCTTTTACATTATAGAAGCGTCTATCTTCGTCTGGGGTTTGAGCAGCAGAAGCAGGATGCTTAAATAATGTCTGATCTCTGTCATCTTCAACTAAGTCTTCTTGTGCTAATGGATCTTGATCTTCTGCAGCTCCTTCTTCAGGATAGATAGCAGCAGCTCCACAACAAGCGCTTGGAGGTTGTTCTTGTTGTAGAAACCTTTCTAGATCACTTTCAGGTACTGGCAAGGGCTGTAGGTTGCTTCCCTCTGTAGCATTGAATAGTTCTAGATAAGCCATATATGAATCAAATGCTTTTTTAAGTTTTTCTTTAGAGTGTATTAATGGCATGCTACATTGATTTTGTGTTACAAATATTTCATTAAATTCTAAAGCAATGTTATCCCAATGAAAACTATTGGTATGTTCATCATAGTGTTCTTGTTTTTGCGTTATTTCTAATAATGTATTTAATTGGATTTCATTTAGAGGTTCATGATTAAATATGTCTGTACGACGCCTTTTAGAAGGGATATCAAATGTATCTTCACAAGGCTCTTGTGCAGTTTCAGTAGATAGTAAAGCCGCTCTTTGTCTAGGCGGATCAAGATACATTAGCGCTTTATTTAATTCTTCTAGTTCTAAAAGAGCTTCTTCTTGAGCTGCCATTTGTGCTCTTTGTTCTGGACTTACATAGAATGCTGAGCCAGGAGGGGCTTGCATATGATGATTTGAGCATAAAGCAGTCTGGAGTTGTTGTTGAGCAGAGAGTTCTTCTTTATATCCTTTGCGCCTTTTTGGATTGCGGAGATATTGCGAATACAATCTATAAAGCTTATAAGAATGGTATGGTAGTGCTTCTGGATAATGATCATTAAATTCTTTAGCAATTAAATCCCACTTAAAGTTTTTTGATATTGGGTTAATATGTTTTGGAGTTATTTCATGTAATAACTCTAATTGATCATTGTTTAAGGGATTATGATTGAATGATGGATGTATTCTAATAACATCCCTTTTACATTTAGAAACATCAGCGTATCCTGTTTCCTCTGCAATATCTGACCAAAGCTCTGGATGTTTATCATATGCAGCAATTAACGCTTGTTCTTCTTGAGTAAAGCTTGAACTTGAAGCTGCTCCTTGCATATCATGTTCATTTGCTGAAAGCATAGTATATTCTATAGGTGGAAAAGAAGGAAAAGGGTCGGTTGCATTTGTTGTTGTTGTTGAAGGTGTTGTTGCGGGGGCTATTGAATGTTCAAAAAAAAGTAAGTTTATATTTTGTAATGTTTCTTGTGCTACAGAAGCTGCTCTTTGATTTGTTGATGGGGGTAGGTCATCATCCAAAAGTTCTGAAAAAAAATCTTCATTAGCTGGTGGTCTATTATAACCAACTGGAGGTAATTGCGTGTTAGCCATAGTTGTCCTTTTTAATAATCAAGAATTATATATTATAAAAGCTTATAATTCAACAAATAATTAGC